>CBFGPU010000108.1:0-7157 GCA_965650715.1 uncultured Haloferula sp.
CGTAGGTTTCCAGCTCGCTGGTCTCGAGGATGACCTTGAGCGTGGCGTCGCCGCAGGCTTCGAGGACTTGGGAAATCTCGTCCTGCACCAGCGAGAGTTCGCCTTCGAGAAAGGCACCGCGGTTGATCACCATGTCGATCTCGTCCGCGCCGTCGGCCACCGCCTGGCGGACTTCGGCAAGGCGGGTCTTGAGAGGTGCTTGGTCGGAGGGGAAGGCAGTCGCCACCGAGGCGATCTTCACGTCCGTTCCCTTCACGTGCTTCGCCGCGTGCTTCACCATCGAGGGATAGACACACACCGCGGCGACACGCGGGATATCGCCTTCGTGGGGCGAGAGCGCCTTCCGGCAGAGCGAGGCCACCTTGCCCGGCGTGTCCTTCCCTTCGAGCGTCGTGAGGTCCACCATCGTCACAGCCAGCTTCAGTCCGAAGACCTTCGAGGACTTCTTGATGCTGCGGGTCGTGTATTTCGCCACCCGTTCCTCGATGCCTACCGCATCGACGGTGCCGATCTCATCCAACAAACGACGCAAGGCCGGGCGGGTCATCGCCGCGCATGCTGAGGTGTTCGGGCGCTCACGGCAAGGACGGAGCGGCCTTGTGCGCGAATCCGCTCAAAGCGCCACCCGCATGATTCGCCCCGGAGACTTGGCGAGGAAGCGCCGCGCCAGATCCTCGAACTGGTCGGAAAGGTCCGTCAGGTGGATCTCCAACTTCCCGGACCGCTCCTCGGCTAACAGATCCAGCTTGGTCAGCTCATTGCGGACATGCTCGGCGCAGGTTGTGGCGGAGTCCACCAGACGCACGCCCTGCGGCAGGAATTTCTCCAGCACCGGCACGAGCAGCGGGTAGTGGGTGCAGGCTAGCAGCAGGGTGTCGATCCCGCGCTCAAGCATCGGGTCCAGATACGTGTGCAGCGCCGCATGGGTCGAGGGATGGTCGAGCCAGTCTTCCTCCACCAAGGGCACGAGCAGCGGGGCAGGGGTCGCATGCAGGATCAGCCCGGTCCGCCTCAGGGCGAGGGCATGCTGATAGGCATGCGAGCGCACCGTCCCGCGGGTCGCGATGATGCCGACCCGCTGTGCCCCGGGGTCCGCCAGCACGGCTTCCACTCCGGGTTCGATCACGCCGATGATCGGCACCTGGTAGCGCTCCTGCAGGGAGGGCAACGCGTGCGCCGTGGCCGTGTTGCAAGCCACCACCACCGTCTTCACCCCCCGGTCGAGCAGGAAGCGCACATCCTCGTGGGAGAATTGCCGGATCGTCTCCGGGCTTTTCGACCCGTAGGGCACGCGGGCGGTATCGCCCAGATAGACAATGTCCTCCGCAGGAAGGAGTTGCTGGACCGCTCGGACGACCGTGAGGCCGCCGACACCGGAATCGAAGATGCCCAGAGGGGCGTTGCGCATGGGCGTGAGGAAAGAACGGATTGCACTCCCCGGAAAGTGCAAAGCGCGGGATGGCTTTGCCTTTGCATTGGGGCTCGCCTGCCATTACGGAAAGGTGCGTGAGCGGAGAGATCGATGTCGTGATCGTGGGCGGCGGCCCGGCGGGCTGTACTTTGGCCGCGCTGCTTGCCCAGCGGGGAATCCGGACTGTGGTTTTCGACGATGACAAACGCCCCGGACTCCTCGTCGGCGAGTCGCTGCTCCCCCGCGTGGTCAGCCTGATGCGCCGGCTTGGCATCGAGGACCGGGTGAAGGGCTTCTCCCAGCACAAGCCCGGCGTCGGCTTCATCGCCCGCGATGGTAGCCGGCTCGACTTCTTCTTCCCGCAGAAGGCGATCAAAGGGATGCCCAACTACGCCTACAACATCCCGCGGCCCGAATACGACAATCTCCTGCGCACCCGCGCGCAGGAACTTGGCGTGACCTTCGTGAAAGGCCGGGCGGAGCTTGAGAAGGGCAGCGACGGCCGGGAGATCCAGCTCACCGCCGCCTGCCTCGCTTCGGTGCCGGCGTTGAAGGGACGCCACCCGAAGCTGCTCGTCGATTCCACCGGCCGCGCCCGCGCCTTCGCGAAGGTGATCGGTGTGGGCGCGAACCGCGGCAAGCGCAACGACGTCGCCTACTTCGCCCATTACGAGGGCCTCGATGTCGAAGCGCTGAGGGAAGGCCAGGTGGTGATCACCACCCTTAGCCGCGGCTGGAGCTGGCGCATCCCGTTGCCCGGACGTGTCTCGGTCGGCGTGGTGGTGGACAAGTCCGCCGCCAAGCAGCACGGCGAGACCCCGGAGGAGCGCCTCGAATCGATCATCGATTCCGAGCCTTTCCTGGCTCCTGCCGGAAGGGGCCGCCGCCGCGTGACGCCGGTGATGACATACACGAACTATCAGCTCATCTCCGAGCGCGGACACGGTCCCGGCTGGGTCGCCGCCGGAGATGCCTTCGGCTTCGTCGATCCGATGCTCTCGCCCGGTCTGTTCATGGCCATGCACTCGGCCGACTTGATCGACCGGCATGTATTCTCCGGGGGCGATACGGAGATGCTCGACCAACCTGCCCGCTTGGCGAAGGCCTTCGACCGTGTCTTCGAGGAGTTGCTCGATTGGCACGAAGCCTGGTCCGAACTCATCGAATACTTCTACGACGGTCGCATGTATGCCCTCCACGCCGCGGGCGAGCAGCTTTCGCAGAAATACGGCGAATCGGCACTACCCCGCCTCATGGAGCGGCATCTGACCAAGCAGATCACCCGTCTTCTTTCCGGAGTCTCGACCCGCAGCCGCTACGGTCGCCGTTTGCTACGCTTCTCGCTGAAGCATCTTGTTTGGGACGTCGATCCCGCCGAGAACTTCGCGATCCGGGCCTAGTTGGCAGCGACCCACTCCTTTTCGGACGGCTCGAATTTGCCCGGATCGTATCCCGCCGCCTCGTGGACCGCCCGCGTGACGGCCTTCCGGTTGATCGAATAGCTGCGCACCATCCGCGTGGGGAACAAGGAGAGGGCGAGGCGGTGGGTTACCGTGACGTCGGCCTTCACGACATACCCGCCATCCTTGCCGCGGCGGATTTCGGTCACGATCAAGCGGGTACCGTCGGTGGTGTAGCAATTTTGCCCCACGGCGGCGAAACTCGGCTTCCCCGGCACTTCCAAGGTGACCTGCTGCCAGCCTTCCGTGCGCAGCCCGAGCTTGGTGGACCCGAAGTAACTCCCTGTGAATAATCCGATTAGCCCCACGGCTGCGAGAAACGGTTTGATCATGCGGCTGCTGTTTCCGGAGAAATAGCAGCCGATGTTCCAGAACCACCGATTCCGAAGAAATCAGTGATGAAAATGCATGCGTGAATTCGCCGGCAGGGCTCAGTCGGGCTTCTGGATGTAATTCCAGATCGCGTCGAATTGCTTGATCGCGTCGCCCCCGAGCTCGGGCCGCTGGGACTTCCCGTCCTGCGCGTAGCGGGGCATCTTTGTGGAAGGAGTGACGGAAACCGGGTTGTCGAGCCAACGCAGGTACCACTCGTAGCGCAGGCGCTCATGGGAGAGCGAGAAGTTCAGGCCCTCCACCTCGAAGGCGGCGCTGGCCTTCACCGGGCCCACGCCGTGGCAAGTGGTACAGCCGAAACCCTCGGTCGTGCTGATGAGCTTCTTGCCGATGTCCGCCAGGGCCTTGTCGGGATTGGCAGGTTCGGGTTTGCCCGGCACCACGCCGTGGATCGCGGCCAAGCCGGTCGCGAGACCGGGAGCGTAGCCCGGGAAGGCGGGCATGCGCATGTCGAGCCAGGGGCGCGGCTTGGCAGTCAGGGTGCCACCGACGATCGACTCGATATAAGAGGAATACAGCATCTCCCCGATGTAGGTGAGGTGCGGACGGGATTGGTCCACCTTGTCATGCTCGCCCTTCACGTGGGCGACCAGATCCTTGGTTTCGAGATGCACGCTATCGAGCAGCGAAGGTTTGCCGTCGATGCCGTGGCAGCTTGTGCAGCGCAGCGCCTCCAGCTTCGCGCTTGCATACTCCGCGGGCACGTGGCGGGAGAGGGGGGCGGCACCCTTCTTCGAGAATGCCACAAGGGCCGCGCGCTCCTCGTCGTCCAGCGCGAGCTTGGGCACCTTCCCGCCGTGCTTGCCGGACACGCAACCCTTCGCGGCCCAGTCGACCTCGAAGGTCTTCGCGAGCGACGGCGCGGCCATCGGGTTCATCGGCAGACCCGCGTGGCAGCTTCCGCAGTTCAGGGCGGCAGCCAGGGCCGCACCCTTCTCGGCATTGCCCTTCGGCAGACCGGAGGGCTTCTGCTCCACCTTCGAGGAGGCGTCGAGGACATAGGCCGCGATCGAATTCGCCTCCTCGTCGCTCAGCGCGAAATTCGGCATCCCGATGTGTGCATAAAGCATCTGCGGGTTCTTCAGGAAACCGACCAGAGCGCCGGGCTGGAACTTCGCCGCCACGTTGTGCAACGGCACACGGCCCTTCGCGTCTTCCCCGCTCGGAACCGCCTGCGGTCCCGTGTGGCAGGCGGCACATCCGAGCCGGTGAAAATGCTCGCCTCCCTTTTGCGCCAGGGCCTTGTCCGGTGCGGCGGGCGTTTCCGCCTTGAAGGTCATCAGGTAGGCCGCGAGATCGGCCGCCTGCTGCTTGCCCTCGTCGGTCGAGGCATCGACCAGCGCCGGCATCCGCGTGTCGGGACGCAGCGCCGAGGGATCGGAAATCCAGCGCGCGATCCATTCTTCATTCAGGCGGCCTCCCGATTGGGCGAGGATCGGGCCTTGCTCTTGAAGCTGGAACATGGGCGTCGCACCCAGCGTGCCTTCCAGGTCGAAGTGGCACTTGGAGCAATGGTTCTCCGCGAAGAGCAAGCGTCCCTTCCGCACCGGATCCAGCGGGTCTTCCACTTTCGCGAATGCCGTCGGCGGCACGCTCTGCTTCGGGAACGAGGCTTCTTTCCAGAACAAGCGGAAGCGGCCCGAGCCGTCCGGCTTCGATTTGTAGGCGATGCTCACCTCGTGTTCGCCCTTGTTAAGCCGCGTGCTCTTCGAAGCCGTCGCTCCGAGCGCGCCCTCCTCGGCATGCACTTCCTTGCCGTCGATCGTGAGCGTCGCCTTGCCCTCGCCTTCGAAAGAGAACTCCAAACGCAGCCGCTCATCCAGCACCAGCTTGCCGGTCCAGGTCACGCCGAACTCCCCCGCGGGCAGGAAGGGCGTCGGAGCCTCGCCGGCATTCACCAGCAAGGCGGGCAAGCGATCGGTACGGGTGTCTTTGGCACCGCCGGACTCGAAGGTCGCGGCGAGTTCCGCCCGCGCCGCGCCGGTGAGGAGCGACAGGGGCAAGGCAAACCGGGCAAGGAGGATCGGCTTCATGCGGGTACGTAGTTTGGATGCGAGCAGCCTGTTTGTCAGGCGCTTTCGGAAGTTGAGGACGGGCCGGACGATTACTTGCCCATCTTGCGCACGGTGGCGTGCAGATCGCCCTTCAGGACCTCGCCGCCGGTGCTCTCCAGATCCCAGGATACCTTGAGCTGCATGGAGGGCTTGTGGCCGGCAAGATCGAGTTCCACGGTCTGGCCGTCGTCCAAGAGGCGGGCGGCGCTGATCTCCACGGTGTCCCGCGTGTGGTGCTCCTTGGACTCTTTCTCGAGCGCGATCTTCTCGGCCTCGGCATCGGGCTTGTCCACGGAGAACTCGCCGGAGCCGTACTGCGGGCCGCGGACGTAGTTCCAGCGGGAGGCGGAGTAGCTTTCCGGATCGGTCGCCAGTTCCTCGTCGAGCTTGGTCTCAAAGTGGATCCGCACGCCTTTCTCGGTGATCTCGAGCTTGTCCGGGATCGTGACCGGCGCGCCGGTGTAGCGGATGCGCTGGAAGGCGCACTCGCTCGCGGCATTCGTCTACCAGCCACGGAAGCCGGCCACGAAGAGCGAGCCGTCCTTGTGGAAGCGGGCGCGCATCGCGGAAGAGCCGAGGTTGACCGGAATCCTCACGACACCGCCTTGCAGCGTGCCTTCCGCCGTGGCGTTCAGCACGCGGTAGAGCGAGGACTGGCCGTAGGAAAGGTGGATGAGCTCGCCGGGCTTCAAGCCCCACTTGACCCCTTGCGGCACCCACACCTGCGAACCGCCGGAATTATCGACGTCCATCGGCAGGTAGCAGAGCGGCTCGGTGTAGGGAGCGTCCTTGAGGGTCTGGCGGCTCGGCTCGGTGCCGAAGAACGCGGGACGCTCTGCGGCGGTGATGTAGTTGATCTTGCAGCAAGGCTGCCAGGTGCCTTCGTTCTCGCCGGTGGTGATCTCCCCGTTCGGGCCGACACCCACGCCGCCGGGCGCACGCAGGCCGGTCGCGATCACTTCGAAGCTGCTGCCGTCCTTCGACAAACGCATCACCGTACCGTGGTGAGGGAAGATGGTGTCGAAGCCCCGGCCGCCCGGACGCACCGGCGCGGCCTTCGAGAAGTAGAAGTTGCCGTCGCTATCCGTCTGCAAGTCGAAGGCGAACTCGTGGAAGTTCGGCGAAACTGCCACGCCGTTGAAGAAGCACTCGAAGCGGTCAGCCTCGCCGTCCTTGTTCAAGTCGTGCAGCTTCGTGATCTGGTCGCGGCCATGGACGTAGATCTCGCCGTCCACGACTTTCACGCCGAGCGGTTCGAAAAGACCGGCGGCGTAGCGCTTCCATTCCAGCTTGGAGAGGTCGCCCTTGATGCCCTTCACGATCCACACGTCTCCGTTCCATGCGGAAAGCGCGGCGGAATCCTCGTCGATGAAGTCGAAGCCCCCGAAGCGGATGTTCGCCTTCCACGGGTTATTCTCCGGCAGGGTCAGCGTGTCGGTGACCCACGGCGCCTTCGTGTCGCTGCTGGTGCTTCCGGCGGTGGTGACCGTGCCCTTCCAAAGCCCTTCGCCGCCCTTGGTGAGACCGATCGGGGAGAGCGGGGCCACCGGCTTCGCCTCGCCGCGGGAATAGGAAACCGTGAAGGTCGTCGCACCGCCGGCGGGCGCCAGCGTGGCCACCAGGCGGGTGTTCTTGTCCGCCGCCGTGCCGAGCGTCACGCCCGTGCCGGCGGCCGCCACGGAAAGCCCGCCCTCGGACTTCGCCCCCGCGCCTTCGACCTTGAAAGCGGTGTCATCCGCCACGAGCAGCGCCAGCGGCTTTTCGTGCGCGCCCACCTCGAAGTAGCGGGTCAGGCCGTCCGGCCCGGACTCCAGCGTTTCGAGCACGCGGGTGTCGTTC
>CBFGPU010000109.1:0-7147 GCA_965650715.1 uncultured Haloferula sp.
CCGCCTCCGGTTCTTTCCCGGGCTTCTGAGGCAGCAAGGGAGGCGGGCCGGATGGCCTCGCCACCTCGACCGGGGCGGGAGGAGGCGGAGGTGGCGGTGACGGCTCCTCCATCCCGGGGGTCACCACCTTGAGTGCCGTCTCCACCAGCGAAGCGGGGCTGCAATCGCCCTTGTTGAAGAAGTAGGTCGCGCCCGCGTGCCATGCGGCCTGGACGACGCCCGAGAAGTACGAAAGATTGGAGACGACGATGACCGGGAGCCCGCGCAATCTTTCGCGCGACCGCAGGAAACGCAGGACCGCGAGGCCATCGATCTCCGGAAGCATCAGATCGAGCAGCACAACGTCGGGCGGATGGAGGACGAGTTCTTCGATCGCGGTGTTGCCGTCGGTGGCGACCGTGACATCGAACCCGGCTTCCTCGAATTTCCGGCGGCACACGTTGGCCAGGAATTGGTCGTCGTCGGTGATAAGGATGCGTTTCATGGCGGTGAAGGAAGTGGTGAAGGGCTGGCGGCGCGATGACCGGCGAGGAAGCGGCGGATACGGTTGAGCTGGCGGACGGCATCCTGATGGAGTTCGTGGGCGCGGTCGAACTGGGCGGCCTGCCCGAGTTGCTCGAGCCGGCGCAGGGGCAGGACAATCGCCTGCATGCCGCATGCGGCACTGGAGCCGCAGAGTTTGTGGGCCAGTTCGCGGATGCCGTTGGCCGAGCGGGCCTCGATGGCCAGGACCATTTCGGAAAGGATCTCCTCGGCTTGCTCGAGGTAGTCGTGGACGATCTGGCGGTACATCTCCGAATCATGGCCGGTGATTTCAAGCAGGCGCTCCAGGTCGACCGGGGCATCGGATGTCTCCGCAAGGTCGGGTGGCGGGGACGGAGCCGGGGCGAGCGGCTTGCATTCCTGCAACACGCGGCCGAGGTCGGCGGCACGCACCGGCTTGCTGAGGAAGCCATCCATCCCCGCTTCCAGGCATCGCTCGCGGTCTCCCTGCATGGCATTCGCGGTCATCGCGATGATCCGCACCGGCCGGGGATAGCTGCGGCGGATCTCCCGCGTCGCCGCCAGGCCGTCCATGACCGGCATCTGGCAATCCATCAGGATCACGTCATAGGGCTGGCGTCCCAGCATCTCGATGGCCTGTGCACCGTCGGTCGCGACATCCGCCTGGTATCCGAGGTTCTTCAGTTGGAGGAGGGCCACCTTCTGATTCACGGGATTGTCCTCCGCGAGAAGGATGCGGAGTGGAGCCGCTTGGCCGGGCGGCGGGGCAGGAGCGGCCTCCTGTGTCCGCGCGGCGGGACCTTCCCGGTTGAACAAGGCGGCCAAGGCTTCGTGCAGGCGGACTTGTTTGATCGGCTTCACGAGGTGGCCTTCCACGCCCGCCGCGGCCAGTTCGCCGTCGGAAAATTGATCACCGAGCGAACTGAGGATGATCAGGCGGGTGGAGGAGATTGCCGGATCGGACTTGATCATGCGGGCGAGAGACAGCCCGTCCATGCCGGGCATCTGCATATCGATGATCGCGAGATGAAAAGGGTCCGCGACTGAACTTTCGTGGCGGAGCAACCCGATCGCGTCCTCCCCGCCGGCTACACCCGCGGACCGCATCTGCAGATTGGCGAGCTGGAGCTGGAGGATTTTCAGGTTGGTGGCGTTGTCATCGACCACGAGAACACGGAGGTTCGCGGGACAATCGATCACGCGGAGGATCTGGCGTGGCGCGCCGTCGTGCTTCGTGAACGGGAGGCGAAACCAAAAGGTGGATCCTTCGCCCGGCTCGCTGTCCACGCCGATCTCCCCGCCCTGGGCTTCGACAATCTGGCGGCAGATGCTCAGGCCGAGACCGGTGCCGCCGTACTTGCGGGTATCGGAGCCATCCGCTTGGACGAAAGGCTCGAAGACCCGCTGGCGGAAATCCTCCGCGATGCCGATGCCCGTGTCACGGATCTCGAAGCGAAGGTCCGCCGAGGTTTCGGTTTCCTCGACCAGCGAGACCATCAGGACGACTTCGCCCTCCGCGGTGAACTTCACCGCATTCCCGAGGATATTCGTCAGCACTTGGCGGAGGCGGCCGGCATCGCCGCGCAGATTGCGGGGCACGTTGTCGTGAATGTGGCAGGCCAGCTCGAGTCCCTTGTTCCTCGCGACGCCTCCGACAATGTCCAGGGTTCCCTCGACGATCTCGCCGAGATCGAACTCGAGCGTTTCGAAGTTGAGCATGCCGGACTCGATCTTCGAGGAATCGAGGATGTCGTTGATCAGGTTCAACAACGCGTCGGCACTGCTGCGGATGGTATCGACATAGTCGCGCTGGTCGCGGTCGAGATTGGTGTGAAGGAGGAGTTCCGCCATGCCGACGACGCCGTTCATGGGGGTGCGGATCTCATGACTCATGTTCGCGAGGAAGCGGCTCTTGAGCCGGACGGACTCCAGCGCGGCATCGCGGGCGTCCGACAGCTCCGCGAGAATCTGCTTCCGGAGCGTGATGTCCCGGGACGAGGCGCAAAGCAGCTCCTTGCCGCCGAAGGTGAAGAATGCGGCCGTGAATTCGATCGGGATCTCGGTGCCGTCCTTCGCGCGGTGGCGGGTTTCGAAGGTCCGGTAGCGGGCCGCTTGCAAGGACGCCCAGAAGGACGGCCAGGCGTCCCCGCCGATCTCCGGAACGATGTCGGACACGCCGAGAGTGCGGATCTCCTGATCGGAGTAACCCAGAATCCTGCAGGTCGCGCTGTTGGCATAGAGGATCCTCGACTCGGGTGAGGCCCAGAACATTGCCTCCGGGGCATTGTCCACCGAGAACTGGGTGAAGCGGAGCGCCTCCTCGCTGCGGCGCCGCTCCGCGACCTCGCTCTCAAGCTGCTTGTTCGCCGCTTCGAGCTCCAAGGTCCGCTCCCGCACCGACGACTCTAGGGATGCGGCATGCCGGCGCGCCTGTTGCAACAACGACCACTTGCGGGCAAGGGCATGGGCGCACTGGACCACTTCGATCATCTCGAAGGGCTTCTTGAGGATGAGCAGCCGGTCCGTGCGGCCCAAGCGCGCGATCATCTCCTCCCATGAATAGTCCGAGTAGGCGGTACAGATCACCACCTGGAGATCCGGATCGATTTCCCACAAGCGGGCGGTCGTCTCGATGCCGTCGAGGCCCGGCGGCATGCGGACATCCATAAAGACCACCTCGTAGCGCCGTTCCCCGCGGGTCGCGACGGTCACGAGTTCCAGCGCTTCGAGGCCTTGTGACGCGAAGCTCAAGTCGAAGGAGGCCATTTCGGGCGCGGGCTGAGGCGCGCCGAAGAACGCGTCCTCCTCGGCATCGAAGTCGTCCTTGGCCGTGGTGGTGGCGAGGATCTTGCGGAAGTCGTCGTGGATCGCCCGGTTATCGTCCACCACGAGGATGCGGTGGGACGCATCCTGTGGAGTTCGGAAGGCGGGATCGGAGAAGTTCATGAGCTGGTAACCAGGTTGCCGGCCGGAGCGACCGGAAGTTCGAGGGTGAAAGTTGCCCCGGCTCCCCCGCCGTCGCTACGGACGGTAAGGCTGCCGCCCATTTCTTGCGCCGCTAGCGCGGCTCCGTGGAGACCGAAGCCGTGGCCCTCGGCCTTGGTCGTGAAGCCGTGGGCGAAAATGCGGGTCAGGTTCTCCGCCGGGATGCCGACGCCGTTGTCGGTCACCGAGACGCGGACGCTTCCGGAGCCGTTGGCCACCCGCACGGTCATCTTCTTGTCCGCGGACCCGGTATCGTCGCATGCCTGTTTGGCATTGCGGATCAGGTTGACCAGGATTTGCACCGCCTTGTGCTTTTCCACGGTGATCGGCGGTACTTCACCGTAGTCGCGGATTACCTCGACCTCGTGGCGCATCAGGGCATCGGCGTTCATGCGCAGGCTGTCCTCGACCAGATCTGTGACCTCGACCGTTTCCGTGACGCAGGCGGCTTTGGCATGACTCTGTTGCATGGCCACGATCTCCTTGATGTGGTCGATGTTCTTTCCGAGCCCATGCAGTTCCTCGAGAACCTCCGATTGCTCCTCGGCGAGCTTCCCGGCGAGATTGCGGAGGAAATCGGGAAGCTTCCGTCCCCTCGGATCCCCGGTGACAAACGCGGCCAGATCACCGGCATGTTCCTCGAGCAGGTCGGCCGTTTTCCTCACGCTGCCGACGCGCGAGGTGCGGATCCTCTCGGCCGCCACGGAGCAGGCGATATTCACGCTGTTGAGGACATTGCCCACATTGTGGAGCACGCTCGTCGCGACTTCCGCCATGCCGGCGCGGCGGGACGCTTCCAGCAGTTCCCGGTGCATGACACCCAGCGCGGCCTCGGCCTCCTTGCGCTCGGTGATGTCCTGGATCTGCGAGATGAAATAAAGCGGCTTGCCCTGTGGATCCCGGATCAGCGAGACGCTCAGCAAGGCCCATACGACCCGGCCCTCCTTGTGGAAGTAGCGCTTCTCCATCTGGTAGGAGAGGCGCTCGCCGGCCAGAACCTGCCGCACCTGCAGGAGATCCAGCTCCAAATCCTCTGGATGGGTGATGTCCTGAAAGGTCTTCGGATACAACTCCCCGGCTTCATATCCGATGAGATGGCACAGCGCCCGGTTGACCTTGATCCAGCGTCCCTCGGGCGAAACGAGGGCCATGCCGATCGAAGCGTGCTCGAAGGCGCTCGTGAAGCGTGCCTCGCTGCCCTTGAGTTCTTCCTCCGCGCGGTTGCGCTCGGCCACCTCGTGCTGCAGTTCCCGGTTGGCCGCCGCGAGCTGTTGCGACCGGGCGAACGCACCCTGCGCCAGATACACGGTCAGTCCGATCAGGACGGAGGCAAATACTCCGATCACCAGCACCGCGTCGGTGAAATGCGAGCGCTGCCTTACCACCAGTTCCGGTCGCGGCCATACACGCGCCACCCACTTCACCCCGTGCATCTGGATCGGAATCTCCACCATACTGGCCTGGCCCGGTTGCGCGGCCTTTCCCGTGTGTGCGTAGAATTCCTTGCCGCCTTCGGAGAGCGTCACCGCATACCCGGCTGCGAAGTCCCTTTCCAAGGTCGCGTCGAGCAACTTGTCCAAGGGGATGAGGCCCGCGATCCATCCTTCGAAGCGTTCCTGGCGAAAGACCGGCACGATGGCCGCGATGCCGGTATCGCCCGAGGCGAATTCGATCGGGGGCGAGAACCGGGACCGTCGCTCCTGGCGAGCCAGTTCCAAGGCCGCGCGGGGTCCGGCGGCGTCCAACTCCCTTTGCTGTCCGCCTTCCTTCGGGACCTCCCAGCGGACTTTCAGGGAGGGATCGACCCAAGCAACCCGCTCGTAAGCGGAGGGACCGCCGAGAAGGGAAATCGCGTCAGCCACCCAAGCTTCCCGCGTCGGCTGGCCGGTGTACTCCCAGCTCCGCGCCATGTAGCCGAGCGAATGCACCTCCGCATCGAAGCGCGCCAGGATCTCGTTCTTCACCATGGTGGCGTTCGTTCCAAGCGTTTCGCCCATCTGCTCCTGCTCGCGGACGGCGAGGGCATGCCAAAGTACGATGGTTGCGGAAACCGCGGCCAGGGTGGTCGATAGCGGAAGCCAGCGTGGCGAGCGGTGCTCGGCCACGAACTCCTGAAGCCAGGCAACGCAGAACAATCCCACACCCAGCGCCAGGAATCCGAAAGCGGTATGCAGGGCCATTCGGCTGAGAAGCCCCCAGCCATAGGTTCCCGTCAGACCGGTGACGTAGCCGAGAGGCGCCATCGAACTGAGCGCGATCACCAGCGAGGCCAACATGCCGGTGAGCCATCTTCCGCGCCGGTAGCGGTGCAGGGCACCGGCGGTAATCGATGCCGATCCGACCAGCAGGAAGACGAGCGCGGCGACCGGCGACATCCGTCCGGGATGAGAGGTCTGGGTGACGATGTAGGTTTGGAACAACAACTGGTCGATCCCCAGATCCAGATCGAAGGCGTACTCCAGCAAGGTGAGCAATCCCACCGCCGCCACGATGCTGCCCAAGAGCAGCGCGAGCCACCGCCGCTTGGGCGAGCCGATCGCCAGCAGGGCGGTCCCCGAGAAGAGGAAACACAGCGCCGTGTTGTATTTCATCGGCGCGAAGGTCGGATGCAACTGGACGAGCAGCGGCAAACGGGCGTGCCAGCCGATGAGGATCGCCAGCCCCAGCATCATGACCAGCACGCCGACGACCCGCGGTAAACGGGGGAGCCATCGTCCAGGGTTCCCGACCTCCGTCATCTCCACCTCCCTGTTAGAGACACGCCTGCGGGAGGGGGGGGCGGCTTGGCGGAGAACGCTCTCCGGGTGATGCGGCTTGTGGCGGGGCCCTTCGGCTTTCGGGGTTCGAGCGGAGATCCCGGCAGCGCCCCGCCGGACCTCTCGGAGAAAGGTCCCTGCCTTATCTTAGTCGCGCACTTGGATATGTCTCCGCACCGGAGGAGTGCAGGACGCACCCTCTGCCCGTCTATCATCCGCACCGCCAAGGAGATCCGCACCGCCGTGCCAACCGCTTGCAATAGCGCGGTACAAGGCAGGGAGTCTCGCCGAACCCGAAATGACATTGTAAGGTGTAGTGAACCATCGATTCCGGCCTTTGCTACAACCTTCTTTAATGTCTGCAATCTTTGCAGAGACGAGCTTCCCTCCCTGCAAATCTTGCCGTGCAAAGTGAACTGCACCCGTCCCGGAGAACCCTGGAACCGGTCCGGGCGCAGTCACTATCCCTGCAGGGAGAAACCGCTCAGGGCGACTGGGTCGCCTCGAGCCGGGAGAACAACTTGGCGGGGGAAGAACCCGAGATGACCGCCGTCACGGTGGTCGTGCCGACCACGGGCGTGTCCGGGGTGGTGCCGAACGTGACGGTTGTCCCGCCATCCGCGGCACCGCTGGCGTGCCAGGTAACCAGATCCGTGCTCCACCGGTAGGCGGCGGTCAGGTCGCTGGCGGGACTGGCATTCTGCGGATGCAGGAAGGTCACGTTGCCACCGCTTTTTACGATTTGCACGATGCCTTGGTTCGGAGAGGAAGGATTGGTCCCGAAGTAGTTCTCCACGCCATTCGCCAACCCGTCGCCATCCGCATCGTCATCGAGGCCGTCGAGCGCACCCACCCCCGGATAACCGGCGATCCACGCGGCGAAGTCGGTGCCCGGATTCGGA
>CBFGPU010000110.1:0-7145 GCA_965650715.1 uncultured Haloferula sp.
GATCGCCCGCCTTCACCATGAAGAAGAGCAGGATGACGAAGACCACGTCGATCATCGGGACGATCTGGAAACCGGGGCTGGCAACTGACCCGATGCGGCGGCGATGGGTTTTCCTTTTCATGGCGGGTGAGATGCGAGGAGAGATTGCTTCTCCCCATCGCTTCAACGGATAGAGGGAAACTTTCCGCCGGGCAAGGAAGGAGTGAGGTGCTAGCATCCCCGCATGGCGGACGAGGAACCGGTGGTGATCGCGTATGACGGCGAGTGCATGCTGTGCAGCCGCAGTATCCGCTTCCTCGCGGAACATGACTTCAAGCGGCGGCTGCGCTTCGTGACTCTCCAGAGCCGCCTCGGCCGCGAAATGGAGGCCGCGGCGACCGGGGAAACGCTGAATACCGTCGTGGCGAAGAAACGGGGCAAGGTCTTCACCTACTCCGATGCCGTGCTCGAGATCCTCAAGACCATCGGCGGGCCTTGGGCGATCCTCGGGACATTGGGATTCGTGCTGCCGAGGGCCCTGCGCGACCGTGCCTACCGCTTTATCGCAAGGAACCGGTACCGCTGGTTCGGCAAGGCCGATGTCTGCTCGCTGCCCTCGCCCGCCCTGCGCGAGCGGATGATCGACGGCGACCGGGTTTGACAGGTCCGGCAGCCGCCCCTTTCCTGCGGGGGTGTCGCCCGAGCAAAAGCAGGACTTCGCCTTCGCTTTCCTGAGCATCCTCTTCGAGGGGGCGCCCTTCATCCTGCTCGGAACCCTCATCAGCGGCTTCATCGACATCTACCTGCCGGCGGGGACGATGGACAAGTTGCTGCCGCGGCGGAAGATCCCGGCTATTCTCGTGGCGGGCCTTCTCGGCGGCATCCTGCCGGTCTGCGAGTGCGCGGTGGTGCCGGTGATCCGGCGGCTGGTAAAGAAGGGCCTGCCGGTGTCCTGCGCGCTGACCTACATGCTCGCCGCTCCGATCGTGAATCCGATCACCGCCCTGAGCACTTGGAAGGCCTTCAAGGGCCCGGAGATTCCTTTCGGCGGCGACCTGAGTTTTTCGGCGAGCCTGGTGATGACCGTCTCGCGGCTCGGGCTCGGCTTCCTCGTGGCCGTCGCGGTCGGGATCATCGTCTCGCGGATCCCGATGGTGAAGATCCTCCGGCAGCGGCTGGTGGAGAGCCTCGAGAAGGAGAAAGCCGCGGAGGCGGCGGGGAAGGATCACGACCACCCGCATGATCACGGCCACACTTGCTGCGGCCATGATCACGGGCACGAGCATCATCACCACGATCACGACCACGACCACGGCGGCGACAACCGTCTGGTGGCCGCCTTCCGCTCGGCGATGCGGGACTTCGTGGACGTGGGCGTTTACTTCTCGATCGGCGTGGCGATCACGGCGCTCTTCAATACCGGCATCGCGCCGGGCGCCCAATGGCTCGGGACGCTGGCGACCAACAACGTGGCGGCACCTGCGGCGCTCATGGTGCTCGCCTTCGTTTTGAGCCTGTGCAGCACCTCGGACGCCTTCATCGCGGCGACCCTGGACAAGTTCACCTACGGGGCGAAGCTGGCCTTCATGGTCTTCGGTCCGATGCTGGACGTGAAACTGATCTTCCTTTACCAGACGGTGCTGAAGCGCCGCTTCATCCTGTGGCTGGCGATCGGCCTCTTCCTCGGCATCGGTGCCGCCGCGATCGCCTGGCAGGCCGTCCTCTTTTCCCTCGCGAACCCGTGAATGCGAAGCTCCAGCGCGTGCTCTCCTCGGTCGCCCTCATCGCGTGGGGCGGGGTGCTGCTGTATTTCCACGCGAGCTCGCGGATCACGAAGTACCTCACGCCCGACTTCCATCCGATGGTGCTGGCCGGCGGGCTGGGCCTGATCGTGGTGGGCCTTTTCAACCTGCTGACGGCGACCCAGCAGGCGTCCTGCGGGCACGACCACGGGCCGGACGATTCCCACGACCATGAGAGCCTGGACGTGCACCCGGTGGCCGCGCTGCTGATCCTGATCGCGCCGCTCGCCTTCAGCGTGGCCTACACGAAGGACGGCTTCTCGGTCCAGGCGCTGACCTCGAAAGGTCTCTACGACTCGCCGGCCAACATCCGCTCGCCGATGCTCGAGTCGATCATGCCGAAGCTGACGAAGGAGCTGATCGAGAAGCAGCACCCGAAGAATGCAGAGGGGTTCCACGCCTTCAGCCTGATGGAGCTGTTCTTCAGCACCGGCGATCCCGAGATGCGGGAGCTGGTGGAAGGCATGATGATCGAGACCGAAGGCCGGATGGTGAAGGATCCGGAGGGCGGTTCGAACCAGCGGCGGCTCTACCGGCTCTTCATCACCTGCTGCGCGGCGGACAGCCAGGCGATCCCGATCATCGTGAGATTCAAGGATGGCGTGCCCGCGGTCGAGGAAGGCGCGTGGATGAAGGTCTCCGGCACCATGCGTTTTCCGGACGAAGGCGAAGGGCCGGTGCCGGTGCTGGAGGTGATCCACTCGGAGGAAGGCACGGCCCCGCCGGAGGAGTCCTTCATGCGCGGGAGGTTCTAAGCCCTCACGGGTCGAGGTCGCCTTCGATGCCGATATCCTGGGGATGGCCGGTGACGGCTCCCATCAGGATCTTCGCCATGGCAACCAGCTTGCCCTCCTTCACGTCCCAGTAGTGGACCTTTTCGGGGCAGACGCGGATGAGAGTGAGATTGGGGTCACCTTGACCTTCCGGAAACCAGGTTTTGACCATGTTGGTCCACAGCTCGTGGATCTTGTCGATGTCGCGGGTGATCTCCGCCTCGCCGTACACCGCGAGGTACTCATGTTTGCTGTTGTTGCAAAAGACAAGCTGCACGCGGGGGTCCGCCGCGATGTGCGCGTTGTGGGCACTATCGGCCCCGCTGAAAAACCAGAGGCAGCCGGCGCTATCGACATCCTGCACCTGCATGGGGCAAAGGTGCGGCGGGATTTCGGCGAGCCGCGTTTCGAGCATGCAGGTGGGCGACGCCTTCACCAGTTCCTGCATCTTGGCGACGGCCTTGTTGGCTTCGAGATTCTCAACGGCACTCATGGCAGTCGCACGCTCGACCGAGTGTCCGGGGAGTCAAAAGGAAATTGGCAACCCCTCAGGTGGATAGCTGGCGCAGCAGTTCCGCCGCGGCCGGGGTATCCTTGCTGTCGCGCCGTTTCATCAGGGCGATCACGCGGTACATCCCCTTCCCCGCGAACGGCCGCACCATGATCCCGTCCATCGCGCGGTTCCGCGTCGCCAGCTTGGGGATAACGGTGACGCCGAGACCGGAGGCGACCATCGAGAGTGCGGTGCCGAGCTGGTCGCACTGCAGGCCCGGGTCGGGCTCGCGGATCTTGCAGAGCCGGAGGGTCCGATCAGAAAGGCAGTGGCCGCCCTTCAGGTGGATGAGTTCCGAAGCACTCAGGTCGGCGGGAGTGGGCGGGGCCTTCCTCAGGGCGAGAGGATGCTTGGCGGGCGCGGCGAGGAGCAGGGGCTCCCGGAAGAGTTCCTTCACCTTCAGCGACCACTTCTGGCGGTCGTGCTCCGGAACATCGCTGAGGATCGCGAACTCGATCCGCCCCTCGACAAGCTGCAAGATCAGCTCTTCCGTGCGCGATTCGGAAATCGCGATGGCAATCCCCGGATGGTGTTCGCGGAAGGGTCCGAGCCACTGCGGCAACAGGTAGGGCGCGATGGTGGGGATGATGCCGAAGGCGACGCGGCCGTGGCGGAGTTCGCGGCGGTCGGCGAAGGCATCGCGCAGTTTGTCGCGCTCCGCGAGCAGGCGGCCGGCATGTTCCAGGACGGTGCGGCCGGCCGCGGTCATGTCCACTCCCCTCGCCCTCCGGATCAGGAGCGGCTCGCCGATCTCCTCTTCCAGCGCCTGGATCTGCTGGCTGATTGCGGGCTGGGACAGGTTGCAGCGCTTGGCGGCGGCGGTCAGGGAACCGGATTCCGCGACGCTGGCGAGGATCTCGAGCTGGCGGAGTTCCATGGGCGTGAGCCATAAGAATTCCGAATGGCTGAGTTTTCAACCTGCGATTTCACAAATGCCTCGGTTTCCGTCAGGCTCCGCGAGCAACCCCACACCAGTTACCATGGCGAAACCCCAGATGACCACGACCGGCGGCAACCCGATCGCCGACAACCAGAACTCGATCTCCGCCGGACCGCGCGGTCCGCTGCTGCTGCAGGACTACCAGCTCATCGAGAAGCTCGCGCACCAGAACCGCGAGCGCATCCCGGAACGCGTCGTCCACGCGAAGGGCTCCGGCGCCTTCGGAACGCTGACGATCACCCACGACATCACGCAGTACACCAAGGCCGCCGTCTTCTCCCACATCGGCAAGAAGACCGACATGCTGCTGCGCTTCTCCACCGTGGCCGGCGAGCGCGGCGCTGCCGATGCCGAGCGCGACGTGCGCGGATGGGCGCTCAAGTTCTACACGGAGGAGGGCAACTGGGATCTCGTCGGCAACAACACCCCGGTCTTCTTCGTCCGCGACCCGCTGAAGTTCCCCGACTTCATCCACACGCAAAAGCGCCACCCGCGCACGAACATGCGCAGCGCGACCGCGATGTGGGACTTCTGGTCGCTTTCGCCCGAGTCGCTGCACCAGGTGACGATCCTGATGTCCGACCGCGGGTTGCCGCTGAGCTACCGTCACACCAACGGCTACGGCTCGCACACCTACTCGCTCATCAACGACAAGAACGAGCGCTTCTGGGTGAAGTTCCACTTCAAGACGCGCCAGGGCATCAAGACGATGACCAACGCGGAGGGCGAACAGGTGATCGCGAAGGACCGCGAATCCTCGCAACGCGATCTCTACGAGGCGATCGAGCGCGGAGACTTCCCGCAATGGACGGTGCAGATCCAGGTGATGGCGGAGGAGGATGCGGAGAAGTGCGCCTTCAACCCCTTCGACCTCACCAAGGTCTGGCCGCATGCCGACCATCCGGTGATGGACGTGGGCGTGCTGGAGCTGAACCGCAATCCGGAAAACTACTTCCAGGAGATCGAGCAAGCCGCCTTCTCGCCCTCGAACATCGTGCCGGGCATCGGCTTCTCCCCGGACAAGATGCTGCAGGCGCGGATCTTTTCCTATGCCGATGCCCACCGCTACCGCGTGGGCACCTGGTACGAGGCGCTGCCGGTGAACCGTCCGAAGAGCGCGGTGAACACCTATCACATGGACGGCTCGATGAACTTCATGGAGCCGAAGTCGAGCAACGCCTACTACGAGCCAAACACCATGGGCGGCCCGGTGCAGGACGACCGCTTCGCGGAGCCGCCGCTGAAGATTTCGGGCGATGCCGACCGCTGGAACCACCGCGACGGGAACGACGACTACACCCAGCCGGGCAATCTCTTCCGCCTCATGAGCGATTCGCAGAAGCAGCAGCTCTTCAGCAACATCGCGGAGGCCATGCAGGGGGTCCCGCGCGAAATCGTGGACCGTCAGCTCGGGCACTTCCAGAAGGCCGATCCCGCCTATGCGGCCGGCGTGGCCAAGGCGCTCGAGATCGAGTGGGAGGCCAGCGGTGCGTATCCGAATGAACCCGCTTTGGCTTGATCTGGCCGGGGAAACTTGAATGATGGCAGGCGGTGTGTCGGCACCGCCTGCCCGCTAACCCAATTTGATCCGATGACGTCCAACGCCCAAGAAGAGCAGCGCTACGCCGAGCTGCAATTGATCGCTCTCGATGCCGCCCGCCACGGGGATCCCGACACGCTGGTGCCGATGCTCCAGGCCGGGATGCCGGTGAACCTGCGCGACGAGAAGGGCAACACCCTCCTCATGCTTGCAGCCTACCACGGCCATGAGGAAGCGGTGCGCGTGCTCCTGCGCCACGACGCCGAGGTGGATGCCCGCAACGATCGTGGTCAGACGCCCCTCGCGGGCGTCGCTTTCAAGGGTCATCTCGAAGTCGCCCGCATTTTGCTCGAATCCGGCGGCGATCCCGTGGCCGACCAAGGCGGTGGCCGCACCCCGATCATGTTCGCCGCAATGTTCGGCCACCTTGAGATGGTGAAGCTTCTCGAGAAGAAGGCGACCGCCCGAGGCTGGCGGAAGTCCTCGCTCGGCTGGTTGGCCCGGATCATGGCGATCCCGCGCGCGATTTTCTTCCGCAAGCCGCTCCGACCTTCCTTAGCCGGGCATTGAGGAAAGATTCCGCCCCGGACCGCTCGCGAGAACCCGGGGCGTCCGGGGAGGTCAGCGGGGGTTCACCGTCCAGCGCGTGAAGACTTTGGGCATTGAACCGGTCGGCACCCAGAATTTGTGGTAATTCCCGCTGCCGATGTCTTCCACGGGTGTCCAGGAGCCCGGTGACAAGGTGGTGCTCCATTCCACTCCATAGCTCACGTCCTCCAAACCCTCCGGATGAGTGAACTCGAAAAGGGTAAAGGAATGGCCTGCTTGACCTTGCGGAATGCCGGAAGCGTCCCAGCGGAGCGGGTCGAGGCGGAAGGCGTATTCGATCAGATTGCTCAAGCCGTCGTGGTCCGGATCCTGATCGTCGGCAGCCATGCCTGCATTCTCCGCGACCCCGAACTTGGCGAGGCGCCAGTCTCCACGGGTGATGCTGGTATGGAATGTCCCGGTGGCGACGCGAGTGCCCTTGCTGCTGGTGGCGGTGACCTTGTAATGATAGGTGTGGTCCGGAGCCAGTTCGTTGAAAGGGATCTCGAAGGGTAGGAACCCGGTGCCGGCAGTGTCCCCGGAGAAAGACAGATGGATCATGTTCCCGTAGTCCGGACCGGGGCCGAACTCCAATACGGCGGTAGTGGCGGAGCCGTTCGGGTTGATCGCCCCCTTCAAGACGGCGGAGGTTCTGGTGATCGAGGCGGGTTCGGGCTTGGCCACCGAGGGTGGGCTCAGGTCGTAGGCGAAGACTTCATTCCCATACCCCTGCCCGCTGGCATGCAGGTAGAGTTTGCCACCGTTGACGGCGGGATCGTAGGGATTGAGGTAAAGGGTGGAACCCGCACTGAGATCCGCGACTTCATACCACTTCGCGCCAGGACCGTCGTTCTGCCAAATCGATTTCGCGTTGGTATTGACCGAACAATGACCGCTTCCCCATGGATAGAGGCGCCCGGTGTAGAAACCGGCATCGGAGTCGGGCTGGGTTGATGCCACCGTGCCTTGG
>CBFGPU010000111.1:0-7143 GCA_965650715.1 uncultured Haloferula sp.
ACCGGCGGGGCCTCTTCCGAAGATCCCTACGAGCCTTCCCACTCAAATGTGGTGGCCCGCGAAAGTTCTGTCGGATTGCGCCCGGTATCCGGATCGCTAAATTGCCACGCCATGCGCCACACGCTCCTCGCCGCCGCCCTGCTATCCTCGATCCTTCCCGCCGCCGCCAAACCGGGCACCGAAGTCGTCGCCTCGGGATTCAACCGCCCGGTCTGGGTGGGTGCCCCGTCGCACGTGAAGGATCGCCTGTGGGTCATCGAACAGGACGGGCGGATCTGGATCATCGATGCGAAGACCGGCGAGAAGCAGAAGGAGCCCTTCCTCGACATCGCGGAGCAGGTGCGGCGCAAGGGCAACGAGGAGGGCCTGCTCGGGCTGGCCTTCGCGCCGGACTTCGAGAAGTCGGGGCTCTTCTACGTGAACTTCGTGGACAAGCAGCAGAACACCCGGATCTCCCGCTTCAAGTCGCAGGGGCCGGACTTCAATACCGCCGACCGTGGCAGCCAGGAGGTGCTGCTGTCCTTCAAGCAACCTTACGACAACCACAACGGCGGCTGGGTCGGCTTCGGTCCGGACGGCATGCTGTACGTCGGGACCGGCGACGGCGGCGCGGGCGACGATCCGCCGAACAACGGCCAGAAAACCGACACCTACCTCGGCAAGATCCTCCGCCTCGACGTGTCCCCCGGAACCGGTTATTCGGTGCCGAAGGACAATCCCTTCGTCGGAAAGGAGAACTACAAGCCTGAGATCTGGGCGCTGGGGCTCCGCAATCCCTGGCGCTGCTCCTTCGACCGCAAGACCGGCGAGTTCTGGATCGGCGACGTCGGCCAGAACCGCTGGGAGGAAATCGACTACCTGCCCAAGGGCAAGGGTGCGGGCTCGAACTTCGGCTGGCGCCTGCGCGAGGCCGACAAGCCGAACCCGAACAAGCGCATCGCGGGCGACGAGCCGGAGAACAATGTCGAGCCGGTGTATGTCTATCAGCATGGCGGCAAGGGCGACGAGGGCCTCTCGGTCACCGGCGGCTATGTGTACCGGGGGCCTGTGAAGGGCCTCGAAGGCCGCTACATTTTCGGCGACTACAACAACCGCCGCGTCTGGTCCTTCATCCTCAAGAACGGCAAGGCGACCTCCGTGAAGGACCACACCGACGACTTCCAACCGGAAGACGGCAGGCTCGGAATGATCTCGTCCTTCGGCGAGGATCCCATGGGCAACGTCTACATCGTGGACCATGGCGGACCGATCCTCCGGATCGTGGACAAGTAACCCAAGGGGGGCGTCGGGAGAGAGAATATCGTTGTCGCGGGGCGGCGGTGGCGCATGGTGGGAGATGGGCCCGGAACCCGGAGCGGGACTCGCCGGGGCCGACTCCTTGCAACCAAAACCCCGACCCATGCAACGGCCACTCGCGCTCGCCTGTTTGCTTGCCACCGCCGCGCCGCTCTTCGCCGCGCCGCGCGTGCACATCGCGCTTCCCGAACGATGCCGCCTCCTTACCCGGCAGTACTTCGACCTGCGGGTGGAAGCCACGGATCTCGCGGATGGCAATGCGGTCCTCGTGCTGCGCGATGAAAACGGGAAGGACGTCACCGCTTTCTTCGGGACACCGGACGAGATCAGCGCGGACAACGATTACTTCACCGGCAACATCGACCGAGCCTGGACCTTCCGCGCGGAGAGCTTCCCCACGGAGGGAATAAAGACGGTGGTGGCGGAAGTCAGCGATGCCGGCGGCACCGGAAGCGATTTCCGCAAGATCGGCGTCCAACGCTTCAAGGCCCGCCCGCCCGGGAAGAAGAACCTCATCCTCTTCGTCGGCGATGCCATGGGCGAGTCCTATCGCGACGCGGGGCGTCTCGTCGCCCGCAGTACCGGAGCGGGATTCCGGGGTGGATTCTTCGATCAGCTGCTGGAGATGGACCAGATGCCCTACATGGGAATGGTTCTGACGCATTCCCACACGGCGATGGTCCCGGACTCCGCGAACACCGCGAGCGCGTGGGCCTCCGGGAACAAGACGGGCAACGGCGCGGTAAACGTCTTCCCTGACAACACCGACTGGAAAGGCACCAACGCCGCCCTCCTCGACAATCCCCGCTTCGAAACCTTGTGGAGCTATTTGCGCCGCCTCCACGGTTACAAGACGGGGATCGTCACGACTACCGAGGTGACGGATGCCACGCCAGCTGCAGAGGGTGCCTATGTGGGCTATCGCGGGTTGTTCAAGGAGATCGCCCGGCAATTCGTGGACGGCACTTTCGCGCCGGGGCCGGTCTTCGACGTGATCCTGGGGGGCGGGAAGAACGAATTCGACGGCCGCACCCCCGAGAATGCGGGCGACTCCCGCAACCTGATCGACGAACTGGTGGCGCAAGGGTTCACCCGCGTGCATGACCGCAGCGGGTTGAACGCCTTGACGGAGCCTCCCGACCGCCTGATCGGACTGTTCAATTTCAGCACGATGACCGTGGCCTACGACAAGCTCGGCTACGTCCGGCCGCCGGGGGAGTTCTCGACCTTCACGCCTGCTTTTCCCAACCAGCCCTTCCTCGAAGAGATGACCGCCAAGGCCATCGCAACGCTCTCGAAGGACGGCGCTCCGTTCATCCTGATGGTCGAGGGTGGCATGATCGACAAGCAGTCCCACGGCAATCACGCCGCGGGCACGATCTGGGACGTGATCGAGCTGGACCGTGCCATCGGCGTGGGCCGCGCCTTCGCCCGGACCTATCCCAAGCGCAAGACCCTCGTGATCGCGACGGCCGACCATGGCCAGACGATGCAAGTGCTGGGCTTGGTGGATACTTCTATTCCCGACGCCACGGAGAACCTGCGCGCGGAAGCGGGATTCAGCGGGGTGCTCACGGGGTCGGTCGGTGGCTTTCCCGATTACCAGACGGATCCCCTGACGGGCTTCCCGCGGAATGGCAACCGCTACCGGCTGGCCGTCGGATTCCGGACCCATGAACACACCGGCGGCCCGGTTCCGATCTCGGCGGAGGGAGCTGGAGCCAGCATCTTCACCGGCATCTGGGACCAGACCGATCTCTTTTTCAAGATGGCCAGGGTGCTCGACAGCGACACCTCCAGACTGGACAGGCTGGAACGCGAGCGGCAGCGGCTGAGAATCGTCGATCAGAACTATTCGGACGGGGAACCGGACCACCGCTAGGGGTCATTTTCGAAGCGATGCGGAACGAGACTTGGGAATTTCACTCCTAAACGGGCAATTTTCCCGAAGGCAGGCTGGCCATTTTCGCAAGTTTAGCGAAAATCTTCCCATTTTCGCATTGCCCGTCGCGCGTTTTCCGCGCAGTTTCCCTCCCCCAACCCTGATTTTGCCATGAGCAAAGAGAAACTCGACGGCGCACAAGCCTTGATCAAAACACTCGATGACCTCGGCATCGAGTACATTTTCGGTTACTCCGGAGGAGCGGCGATTCCCATCTTCGACGCGCTGGAGACGGTCAAGACGAAGATGAAGTTCATTCTCGTCCGGCACGAGCAGGGTGCCGTCCACATGGCCGACGGCTACGCCCGCGCCACCGGCAGGCCTGCCGCGGTGCTGGTGACTTCCGGCCCCGGTGCCGGCAATACGGTGACCGGCCTGATGACCGCGATGATGGACTCGGTGCCGATGATCGTGCTCTCCGGCCAGACCGTGACCTGGATGCTCGGCAAGGACGCTTTCCAAGAGGCGGATATTTTCGGCATCACCATGCCGGTGGTGAAGCACAACTACCTCGTGAAGGACAGCAACTCGCTGCCCCGGATCGCCCGCGAAGCCTACCACATCGCCACCACCGGCCGTCCCGGTCCGGTGTTGATCGACATCCCGAAGGACATTTCCCAAGGACCCTTCTCGGGTCCGATGAACCCGCCCTTCAACCTGCCCGGCTACGACCCGAGCGGTGCTTTCAAGATCGATCGCGAGCAAGTGAAGGAAGCCGCCGACCTGATTGCCAAGGCCAAGCGCCCCGTGATCCTGGCGGGTCAGGGTGCGATGATCGCCCGCGCCGACAAGGAGCTGCGCTACCTCGCGGAAACCCTCGGTGCTCCCGTCACCTCCACCTTGCTGGGCAAGGGTGTATTCCCGGAGACGCATCCGCTTTCGCTGGGCATGCTCGGCATGCACGGCACCGCCTATGCCAACAAGGCGATGATCGAGTGCGACCTGCTGATCAACATCGGCTCGCGCTTCGATGACCGCATCATCGGCCAGCCGTCCAAGTTCTGCAAGGACGCGAAGATCATCCACATCGACATCGATCCGGCGGAAGCCAACAAGATGATCAAGCCGGACGTGATGATCGTGGGGGACGCCAAGGCGGCGCTGGCCGAGATCAACGAGAAGATCGGCCCGCTCGAAACGGGCGAGTGGCTTTCCAAGCTCGACGGCTACAAGAAGAAATTCCCGCTCACTTACAAGAAGCAGGGCGGACTGCGGATGCAGCAGGTGATCGACGAGCTCTACGAACTCACCGAGGGCAAGGCCATCGTTTCGACGGACGTGGGCCAGCACCAGATGTGGGCCGCGCAGTTCTACAAGAACAGCGAGTCCTTCCACTGGCTCTCCTCCGGCGGCGCGGGCACGATGGGCTTCGGCTTCCCGGCCGCGATCGGGGCGCAGCTCGCCCATCCGAAGAAGACCGTGATCTCCATTTCCGGGGACGGCGGTTTCCAGATGACCCTCTTCGAACTCGCCACCGCGCAACTCCACAAGCTGCCGATCAAGATCGTGGTGCTGAACAACCACTATCTCGGCATGGTGCGGCAGTGGCAGGAGCTGTTCTTCGAGAACCGCGAGAGCGGCGTGGACCTCATCGGCAACCCGGACTTCTGCAAGCTGGCCGCCGCCTACGGCATCCCGAGCGTGTTCATCAAGCGCCCCGCGGACGTGACCAAGCAGCTCGAGAAGGCGCTGGCCTACAACGACGGTCCGATCCTGATCCACGCGGAATGCGTGAAGACCGACAACGTCTTCCCGATGATCCCCGCCGGCGCGGCTCTCGAAGACATGATCACCGAGGCCCCGAAGACCAAGATGGCCAAGCCCGTGGGTTCCACGTGAGAAGAGCGCCCGACCAACCCTTTCACGCCTTTCCCAGAACCATGCCCCAGAACATCATCACCGCCGACACCCCCGCCGCGCTGGCCCCGCGCCGCGGTGCCATGCACACGCTCTCGATCCTCGTGAACAACGAGCCGGGCGTCCTGATGCGCATCTGCCAGGTCTTCTCGCGCCGCGGTTTCAACATCGACTCGCTCGTCGTTTCCGAGGGCCGCAACGCGAACTTCTCGCGGATGACCATCGGGATCAGCGGCGACCCGCAAGGACTCGACCAGATCATCAAGCAGGTCGGCAAGCTGATCGACGTGATCCACTGCTTCGAGCACACCTCGGCGGACTCGGTCACCAAGGAGATGATCCTGATCAAGATCAAGTGCTCCCCGGAAGACCGCTCGCAGGCGCTTCAGATCACCGAGCACTTCGGCGGCAAGACCGTGGACCTCACTCCCGTTTCGATGATCGTGATGATCACCGGCGACAGCCTGAAAGTGGACGCCGCGGTGGCGATGTTCTCCCAGTTCGAGATCATCGAAACCGTCCGCACCGGCAAGGTGGTGATGGCCCGCGGCGAGCAGGCGACCTGATCGATCTGCCGTTTGCAGAAAATTCCAGAAGGCCCTCCGCAGCCGTTGCGGAGGGCTTTTTTTGCGTCCTGCCATCAAACGGTTTCGTCACAAGGCACGGTTTTTCCTTTCCTCATGGCATCGCCGCTGCTGAAGTCTGAGGCAAATTGGTGCTCATATGAGCGCCACTCCTTCCCCACCCCCGAAATCATGGAAATCACCTCCCGCCCCCGTCGTTTCTTCCGCGCCGTTGCTCTTTCCAGTCTCCTCCTGTGTTCCGCAGACGCGGCCGTCACGGTTCTCTATTCGACCGGTTTCGACTCCCCCACCTATTCCGACGGCGGCCTGATCGGACAAGATGGATGGGCCATCACCGGGACATCGGTGGTCAACGTCGTGAACGTTGCGAACACGGCCACCGACGGAACGGTGTCCCTGACGACGACCGGCCAGGATGTCAGACATGGTTTCACCCCGGCAGCGACCACCGGGAGTGTCTTCCTGAGCGCCGAGATCACCGTCGGTTCCGCGGGCACGGGAGACTACTTCATTCACCTCAGCGACGGAGGCACCTCGAACTTTTACGCGCGCACCTATGTCCAGGCGAGCGGAGCCGGCTTTGTCATGGCCCTCGGAACCAGCAGCGGTACCGCAGGCCTTGTCTATGGCACGACGGTGCTGAGCTTCAACACGTCCTATTCGCTGCTCGTCCGCTACGATTTCGTGAGCGGAGCCGCCAACGATACGGGTGCCCTCTTCATCAACCCGACGACGATCGACGGGACGGGAGATACCGCCTATGTCGCCGCGACAACGACGGGAACCGACGCCACCACGATCGCCGGAGTCAACCTTCGCCAAGGCAGCACGGGATCCGCGCCGGGTGGAGTTGTGATCGATAACATCAGCGTGTTCGTTCCGGAGCCTTCGGTGGCGGCCCTCGGGGGACTCGGGGTGCTGGCTCTTCTCCGCCGACGCCGGCTTTGAAGGCAGCCCCGATTCATCCTCCAAGCCCGGATCGCCACGCGCTCCGGGCTTTCTTTTTTCATGCCCAGCCCCGGGCGCGCGCCTCGTCCAGGGGAACCGGCTTGGCCTTGCAAACCTCGCGCCAGCCGGGGAAGTTCCATTTGTTCGGGAATCCCCGGCACTGCTCCGGCTTCACCGGGTGAATCCGGCACCCGCCGTCCTCGAGCATGATGCACTCGTGGTTCTCCTTTTCGACGAGCGAGAGGCCGTTGCGGTTGGTGCGCAAGCGGGTGTAGATGGCAATGAATTCGTCCTCCGCCATACCCAGGAAACCCGCGATCGGCGCGATTTCATCCTCCTCGATCCTCACGTCGCCGGGCCACTTGCAGCACGCCGTGCAGCGCTGGCACAGGTAGAAGTTCTCCGGATCGAGAAGCGTGTCGCGATTGCCCGGGCTGCCGTGGGACGGCCCGCCACGCGGCTCTCCTCCCTCAACGTGAGACATAGGTCGCTTGGGACTGCTTGTAGTAGTGGTTC
>CBFGPU010000112.1:0-7122 GCA_965650715.1 uncultured Haloferula sp.
TTACAGTGCCAGATGGCTCAAAGCCGTGTCCGCATCGCCGCAGATCCTCACACTGCAAGCCGAGCGCCAAAACCTTCCCATCTTTCCATCCTCATCACCGAGCACCAAAGCCCGCCTCGGACCGAGGACCGGTAGATCACCGACCGTCACAGAGTCCGGGGATTCGTCGAGCCCGACCAACTGGAAGCGACCCGCGAGCAAACACCGCAGTACCAGTCCGCTGTCAGCAATGCGGACCGGCAGCTTGAACACCGAACTCCCCGCGGCGCGGATCGCCGGCGGTTCGAAGGGAGACATCCCTTCCGATCCAAAAATCACCCCGGCTGCATCGAAAGCCTCCGCACCTCGCAGGATCTCCCCGATCATCCAGGGGTCATCGAGCCGCGGACAAACCACCAGCAGCGCCTCAGGATCGAGTCCTTTCAAAAAGGCGGCGACATCGCCGGTCTCTCCGGGGATCTTCGCAATTCCGAGAATGCCTCCATGCAAGCCGGCGTCCGACAGATCATCGATTTCGTTCCGCTGCCTGCGCAAGAGTTCCATGCCCGACCAAACCGGGGCCTCCCAAGGATGATCCTCCGCGACCAGCACCCCCGGCACCTCCCACCAACCGGCCAGAGCGGCCTCGACGCTCGTCTGGCCTTCGAGCAATACCCAGGGGTCGCTTCTCTCCTCGATCTGCGTTCGTAAGATCGTAAGCCATTCCGGTTCCACGTCCTGTGGTTACCAGCGCTGAGCCCGAGGGCAAACGGGAATTCCGGATTCCCGATTCCTGCAGAGCGGTGTATCCAAAGGTCGCCGGTCACTCACTCACTTCATGCGCCTGCTTCTTTGCCTGCTGCTCGTCGCCACGGCCGCCGCCGATCCCATGCCCCGGTGGATCGAACCCCAGCCGGCGGTGGTGGAGGCCCAATCCGATGAAGGCGGCCGGAAGGTCTGGCACACCCGGTTCTTCCGGATCGACTCCGATCTGGAGATCCGGCCGAACGACCTCGCCAAGCTCGCGCAAGTGGCGGACACGACCGCGCTCGTGCTCAAGGCGCACCCGCTGCCCCTTTTCGCCCCGCCCGAGGGACGCCGGTCCGGCATCTCCATTTATGCCGACGCCGCGGACTACGTGCGGGCCGGAGGCTTCCATGGCAGCGCCGGCTTCTACGTTTCCCATGAGGCGAAGGTCCTGCTGCGGGGCGACTTTTTCACCAAGGGCCCCGAACAAAAGCTTCTGCCACCTCACTACGACGAGGACATTCTCGTCCACGAGCTCGTTCACCTCTGCATGCACCGCGTGAACGCGCGGCTTCCCCACTGGCTGATCGAGGGTGTCGCCGAATACTTCGCCTGCGCGCATCAGGGCGGCGGGCGTTTCTCCTTGGCGGATATGGACAAGGCGGTCCGCGACCACCTCCGCAGCCGCTTGAGCCCGGACGACCCCGGCATCCCCGTCGTCCCGGTGAGAGACATCGCCGGTCTCACCGGGCGCGGCTGGCTTCGTTACGTCGAGGGCATGGCCCAGGAAGACCGCTACCAATCCTATGCCACCGCACTCCTCCTCGCCCACTATCACCTCCATGGCGGCCAGCCGCGGCTCGATGCCCTGCGCAAGGCTTTGGAGGGAGACTCCGGCGACACCGAACTGATCTCCGGGCTGGAAGCTGACCGGATCCAAGGATCAATCGCCCGTTTCTGGAAAGCGAAGGGCCTCACTCTGGAGTTCCCCCCGATCCGTTAGACGAAGCCCCGCAAAATCCCGGAAAAAGGCCGATTTTGGGAACAAATGGCGATTTTTCACCTAATTTAATTCTTTCCAAAGGCTGATTATTTGGCATCTTCATCCACGTGCGGCGGCGCTTCGGTGCCATCGCCCACCTGACGAAAGACCGGCAGGATTTTTGATTGGTTCTCGATCCGGGGGGATTTCGGCCAGTCACCCTGCCAAGGTTTTTCTCAGGTCAAGAAAAGGCGCGAATTGTGATTCCGGGGGGACTTGCGATTCGCGCCTTTCTCATTTCCAAGATCACCCGTCGATCCGGAAATGGGATCGGGATACATGGGGTGGATGGGATCAAGGCTGTGCTTCGCCCCTTCCTTTCCGCGACTTTTCACCCCCATCCTGCTCATCCCCATTCGTCCGGGTCCGTCTTTCACGATCAGTTCGGGCTTTTCCAATGGTCCAAGCGCATGCTTGCCTCGCAGCAGATGAAGGTCGGCATTGCGCAAATCAACGGAGTGATCGGAGACTTCCCGGGCAATGCGAAGCGGCTGCTGCAGGCTTACCGCGAATGCCTGGAAGACGGCGCGGATCTGGTGATCACGCCCGAACTCTCCTTGGTCGGCTATCCGCCGCGCGACCTCGTCTTCAAGTCACAGTTCGTGCCGAAGTGCCTGCAGGCGCTCGACTACCTCGCCGGCGAGATCAAGGAAGTCCCCCTGCTGGCAGGCTATGTCGATCACAACCAGAGCGGCAAGCCCGGCAAACCCTTCCGCAATGCCGCCGCCTTCCTTCACCAGGGCGAGATCCGTGCGCGGGTCTGGAAGACCCTGCTTCCCACCTACGATGTCTTCGACGAGCGCCGCTATTTCGAGCCCGGTGAATCCTGCGAACCGATCCAGTGGAACGGCCTCCGCCTCGGCGTGACGATCTGCGAGGACATCTGGACCGAAGAATATCTCCACCGTCCGCTCTATGAACGCGATCCCGTCCGTGAACTGAGCGCCCGGGGAATCGACCTGCTCCTCAATCTCTCCGCTTCCCCCTTCCACCTCGGCAAGGCCGAGATGCGCCGGGAGATGATGGCGGAGCTGTCGCGGGAAGCCGGGATCCCCGTGATCTATGCGAACGCGGTGGGAGCGAACGACCAACTCGTCTTCGACGGCCACTCGCTGGTCGCCTCGCCGGACGGGCGGATCGCCGTGCAGATGCCCGGCTTCAAGGAAGCTTGCCATACCGTCGATCTCGGCGCGCTTCCCGGCGGTGAAGCTCCCCTTCCCCAGCCCGTGGCGGCCGGTCAAATGTACGACGCTCTCGTGCTCGGGCTGCGGGATTACGTCACCAAGTGCGGCTTCCGGAGCGTCTGCCTCGGCCTCAGCGGCGGGATCGATTCCGCCCTCACCGCCGCCTTGGCCGCCGAAGCCCTCGGCCCGGAAAACGTCCACGGCCTGACCATGCCGAGCCCCTTCTCCTCCGGCGGCAGCGTGGACGATTCGGTCGCCCTCGCCCGCACCCTCGGGATCCGCTGCGATACGGTCCCGATCGCGGAGACCTTCGCCTCCGTGAAGACCGCCATGGCCCCGCTCTTCGCAGGGGCGAAGGAGGACGTGACCGAGGAAAACATGCAGGCCCGCATCCGCGGCCTCTATCTCATGGCGCTCTCGAACAAGTTCGGCCACCTGCTCCTCACTACCGGCAACAAGAGCGAACTGGCAGTCGGCTATTGCACGATCTACGGCGACATGTGCGGCGGCCTCGCCGTGATCTCGGACCTCCCGAAAACACGCGTTTACGAGCTATCCCGCTGGATCAACCGCGAGCGCGAGATCATCCCTTGGAACACCATCGACAAGGCGCCGAGCGCGGAACTGCGGCCGGACCAGAAGGATCAGGACACGCTGCCGCCCTACGAGGTGCTCGATGGCATCCTGGAGCTCTACGTGGAGCGCCATCTCTCAGCAGAGGAGATCGTAGGCCATGGCTACGACGAGGCGACGGTCCGCTGGGTCCAGCGCCGGGTGGATCTGAACGAATGGAAGCGCCAGCAGGCCGCGCCCGGCCTCCGCGTCACCTCGAAGGCGTTCGGCATGGGCCGCCGGATGCCGATCGTACAAGGCTTCACGGGATGATCTGACTGTTAGGCGATTTCCGCAATGTCCCCTTCCCCCGGCGCGCCGTGACTGATACACGCGTCGCGGCATGACTTTGGAGGAAGCACGGCGCACGCTGGGACTGTCTGCGGACGAGGATCCAACCACGCACTTCGCAGAATTCGAGGCCGCGCGCAACCGGATCGCCGAATTGGTCCGCACCGCGCCCAACGACACCATTGCCTTGCGCTATCAGGACGGCCTGATCCAGTTCGAGCGCGCTCTTGCCGCCCTGCGCGAGGAGGCTGACAGGAATTTGGAGGCGAAGAAGCGCCAGGAGTGGATGGCCGCCGCAACCGGCGTTCCGGCCCTGGCATCGACTACGGCACCGCTCGCTCCGGAAGCCGCACCGGCGGTGGAGACTCCGGTTCCCGCCGCCGCGAAGACGGCTCCTCTGCCTGAAGCTCCGATCCGCGAGCTTCCCTCCGATGCAGGCCCGGAAAAAGTCACCCGCAAACGCAGCGGTGCGGGTGCCGCCATCTTCTTCCTGCTCGTCTTCAGCGCGGTGGGCGGATGGTTTCTCTACCATAAGAACGAAGAGGGCCGCCGCCTGCATGTCCTCGAGCGCGTCACCTTCCTCGAGGGCTTGGGCGCGAAGATGATCGATGCCCGCCAATGGCCCGAGGCGGACGCGGTTTACAAGGAGATCGAGGAACTCGCCCCCGGCTCGAAGGCCGCCCTGCTCGGCCGCCGCAGCATCGAGGCCGGCATGGAGGAAGAGCAGCGGCAGTTCGTCGGCTACTGGTCCGGCGAGGCGATCGCCGCCTACGAGCTCGGACGCTTGGAGGATGCGGCCAATGCCGCTCGCAAGGTCCTCGAAAAATATCCCAAGCAAAAGGAGATCGCGGATCTCCTCGAAAAGGTCGAACAGGCCCGCAGCACCCAGGCGCGAGAGGCCTTGGCGTCCGCCACCGCTGCCGCGATCCAGAAGCGCCGTTGGGATGAGGCCGAAACCAAGGCGAAGGAACTGACCGATGCCTTCCCCGGCGATCCCGAGGGCAAGCGGATGCTCGGCGAGATCCGCGCGGGACGGGAAAAGGAAGCGAAGGACCGCCAGCGCGCGAAGGAACTCTTCGCGGCTGCCAAGGTGAGGGACCAGGGCCGCTTCGACCGCGACGCCTTGGAATGGCTCCGGGAGGCGGTCGCCCTTTCCCCGGGTGATGCGGAGATCGACACCCTTTACCAGAAGATGGCCTCCTACACCCGCACGCTGCAGGTGCCGGGAGACTTCGCCACTCTCACGGAGGCGATCGCGTCCGCCCGCGACCGCGACCGCATCGTCGTCGCGGAAGGCATCTGGGCGGGCCCGGTGTTGGTGGACAAGGCGATCACCTTGGAGGGCGCGGGCCGGGACAAGACCATCATCGAGGCCGAGGCCCCGGTCAGCACGGCGGCGACCTTCGGCCGCCAAGCCTCGGGCGCGCGGATCAGCGGCATCACTTTCCGCCACCGCGGGTTCGACGCCGGGGACAACCGGTTTTCCGTCCTGCTCATTCGCGGTGCGGAACTCACCGTGAACGACTGCCGCGTCGCGGATTCCGCCGGACACGGTCTCGAGGTGATGGAAGCCGGGCAAGTCGCGGCCACGCGCTGCCTCTTCGAGAACAACGGCAGGGACGGCGTGGCGGTGCGCGGGGCCGGCAGCCGGATCGAGTTCACCGAGTGCGAGTCGAACGGGAATTTCGGCCACGGCTTCGACCTCTGGGAGGGCGGTACCGGAGCCATCCACGGCTGCGTTGCCCGTGACAACAGCGCGAACGGCATTCTGGTCGAAACCACGGGAGACAACATCGTCGTCGCCAACAGCGACCTGCGCGCGAACCGCGAATACGGGATCGTCGTCTCCTCGGCGGGCTCGGGCCGGGTTCACGGCAACCAGTGCCGGGAGAATCTGCTCGGGGGCATCGCCGTGCGCTTCGCCGCCGCCCGGGTGACCGTCGAGAACAACATCCTGGAGAAGAATCTGGGGCCGGGCCTGGCCTTGGAACGCGGGCTGCCGGACGATTCCTACGCCACCAACCGCTCGACCTCCAACGCGGGAGGCAAGAATACTGTCACGAACGCCGACTTTTCGAGCGGCGAGTAAGACGCCCGCTTGACCCCCGGGCGGGGCCTCCGTACCTCTCCCCCATGGAACCGCTCTACGAGGGAAAGGCGAAGCGACTTTGGGCAACCGCGGACCCGAACGTGCTGCGCATGGAGTTCAAGAACGACGCCACCGCCTTCAACGGCGAAAAGAAGGCGCAGTTCGAGGACAAGGGGCGGCTCAACAACGCCATCAGCACCCTCATCTACGGCTTCCTTGAGAAGGAAGGCGTGCCGACCCACTTCGTCCGCCAGATCGACGACACCAACGTGGAGGTCCGCAAGGTGGACATCCTGATGGTGGAGGTGATCATCCGCAACCTTTCCGCAGGCAGCTTCTGCAAGCGCACCGGCCTCGAAGAGGGCATCGCCTTTTCCCAACCGATCATCGAATTCTGCATCAAGAGCGATGAACTCGGCGACCCCCTGATCAACGACGACTACATCCGCGAGCTCAAGCTGGCGACGCCGGACGAGCTCGCCTTCCTGCGCGAGTCGGCGCTCAAGGTGAACTCGATCCTCGGCAAGTTCTTCGCCGAGTGCGGGCTCAAGCTCGTCGACTTCAAGCTGGAGTTCGGCCGTCTCGCGACCGACCCGAAGACGATCGTCCTCGCCGACGAGATCAGCCCCGACGGCTGCCGCCTCTGGGACCTCAAGACCGGCGAGAAGATGGACAAGGACCGCTTCCGCCGCGACCTCGGTGGCGTCATGGAAGCCTACGCGGAAGTGCTGGAGCGGGTGAAGGCGGCGACCGCGGGCTAGTACGGATTCGGGTTACCACAACCCGTACTTCCCGTACCCCACCGCGAATAGCCCCATCAGCAGATTCGCCACCGCGTGCATCATCACGCAGGCACCGAGGTTCTTGCTCCAGATGCAGAGTAGGTAGGTCAGCGAGCCGTAAACCAAGGCCCCGGCATAGTCCACCTGGCCGTGCGCGAGCATGAACAAGCCGGTCACGATCGCATACGATTTCCACGAAGCCTGACCGAACGGCCGCTTCCAGTAGTCGCCGTCCCAATCCGTGGCGAAGCGCATCAGGAAGGAGCGCCAGAAGATCTCCTCCACCAGCGCCACCACCACCACGGCGCGTACGAAGCGCATGAGGAGCGCCGCCCAGTAGGCCGGCGTTCCATCGCCGAAAGCCAGCGCGGGATTGAACCCCTTCTCCCTCGCGGC
>CBFGPU010000113.1:0-7118 GCA_965650715.1 uncultured Haloferula sp.
ATCGAGTCGCTCAGCGTGGCCGGATTCCTGCCGCAAACGATCACGGAGGAGGATCTCGCGGGCGTGCTGACTTCTGCCGACGCGACGAGCACCACCGTATCGGACGAGGCTTGGGCGCGCTCGTACCTGGATAGCAATTGCTCGCACTGCCACCAGCCGGGTGGAAGTTCGCGGGCTTTCTTCGATGCCCGTTTGACCACTCCGCTGGAAAGCCAGTCGATCGTCTGCGGACCGGTGATCGACGGTCTCGGCGCACCGGCACCGGCGGTGGTGAAGCCGGGGAGCTTCGAGAACTCGGTGATGCTGCTGCGGATGAATACGATCGACGAGTGTTGCTCGATGCCGCCGCTCGCGAAGGGGACCGTGGACAACGTGGCGGTGTCCCGCCTCGCGGACTGGATCCTCGGAATGGACGCGGATTCCTGCACGAAGACCCAGGGTTTTTACGGCGGCGGCGAAGCGGGCATCCCGGGGCCGACCCCGCCGGATGCCCACGGACCGGACCTGTGGCATTCGAACATCGTGGTGAACGAGGACGCGACCTTCACCAACACCACCGGCGCGACCCTGACCCTGACCCTCGACCGCTTCCGCTTCAGCGCGGGACGGACGGGCGATCCGCTGACGCCCTTCGTGGTGAAGGTGAACGGCGACAACAACTTCACCGTGGCGGCGATCGGCACGCCGCGGGCCAACTACGGGATCGGCAGCAACGACCTGGCGTTTTCCGACGGCACCTCGGACGTGACGCTGGCACCGGGCGAAACCATCGCGATCGGCTTCCTGGACGCGAACCCGGACGGATCGGGCGGCAGCGTTGCGGGCATCATCGACTGGGACTTCGACGGTGCCGAGATCTGGTACGGCGGCGGTGCTACGGATGCGGACAGCGGGTCGGTGACGCTCGGCCAGATGCCGGACCCGGGCAGCGAACTCTACACCACCCTGAACCGGAACTACCAGTTCGCGATCAGCTACATCATCACCGGCTACGAGGTCGGGAACGGTCCTGTCGCGGCAGCGGGAGCCGCCGCCGACGGCGCGAACTCGAACCTGGTGATCAACGAGACGGATACTTTCACCAACACTACCGGCACGACGATGACGTTGACGGTGGATAACTTCCGCTTCCACGCCTCGCGCACGGTCGATCCGGTGACGCCCTTCCTGGTGAAGGTGAATGCGGACAATGACTTCACCGTGCTGGCGGTGGGCACGACCCGGACGGGCTACGCGCTCGGGGTGAATACCTTTCCCTTCGCCAACGCGGCGCGGGTGACGCTGGCACCGGGCGAGAAGCTCGCAGCGGGGTTCACCGATTCCTTCCCGGATGGCACCGGCGGCACCGGTGCGGGGGTGGTTTCCTACACGGATGGCGGCGACCAGATCTACTACAGCTACGATGTGACGAACGTCGGCAGCATCGTGGCCGCGGGACAGGCTCCGGTGCCGAAGGGCTACCAACTCACCAACCTGACCCGTAACTACTACTTCTCGATCTCGATCGGCTTCGGCGGAAAAGAAGACGAGGACGCGGACGGTCTGCCGGATAGCTGGGAACTCGTGTACAAGGCGACCTTGGCCGGACTCGCGGGCAACGTGGATACGGATGGCGACGGGATGACCAATGCGGAAGAGCACGCGGCGGGCACCGATCCGACGAATGCCGGCAGCGTGCTGATGGGTCTGGGGGTGACCAAGAATGCGACGACCGCAACCGCGGCGGTGAAGACGGTTCCGGGAAGGTCTTACGACCTGGAGGCATCGGTGAACCTGCAAGGCTGGTTCCCCATCGGCACCTGGAAGGCCGCGAGCTGGCCCGCGACGACCACCAATATGGCGATCCCTTTGGCGGGCCTGCCGGTGGGAGCCGCGCAGAAGCTGTTCATCCGCGTTTCGCCCGCGGGGGAGTGAGACGCCGTAATTGACGTCGTGACCGGTTCCCGATCCCCTCGCGCCATGGTGCGCAACGACCTGCACGAGATCAACCGGCTGTCCTGGAATGCCGCCACCGTGCGGCACAACTCGCATAAGCCGGACCAGGCAGGCTTCCTGCGGGGCGGCGGCAGCACGCTCTTCGCGGAGGAGCTTGAGCTGTTAGGCGAGGTGCGGGACAAGGAGGTGCTGCACCTGCTGTGCAATTCCGGACAGGATACGCTCTCGATCGCGGCGCTGGGAGCAAGCGTGACGGGAGTGGATATCAGCGACGAGGCGATCGCCTTCGCGAAGCAGCTCTCGGCGGATTCCGGCATCCCGGCGGAGTTCGAGCGCTCCGATGTTTATCCATGGCTCGAAGCGGCGGTCGCGGAAGGACGGCAGTACGACATCGTGTTTTCCTCCTACGGTGCCCTGTGCTGGTTGTCCGATCTCGAACGCTGGATGCAATTGGTGGCGGGCATTCTGAAACCGGGCGGGCGCTTCGTGTGCGTCGAGTTCCATCAGGTGGCGATGATCTTCGACGAGAAGGCGGTGCCGAAATATGACTACAGCATGCCGGAGCCGCTGCATTGGGAGATCGGGATCTCCGACTATGTCGGGGATTCCAGCGGAGGCCTGGTGGCGTCCGGTGAAGTGAAGGCTTCGGAGCCTTTCGTGAACCCGAACCCGTGCTACGAATTCCAGCGGAGCATGGGTGAGATCCTCGGGGCCGTGCTGGATTCCGGGCTGCGCTTGCGGCACTACCACGAGTATCTTTACTCGAACGGCTGGAAGCCCTTCGCGGAGATGAAGCCGCTACCGGGCAGGAAATGGACGATGCCCGACGGAGTCCCGAAGCTGCCGCTGATGTATCGTCTGATGGCCGTGAAGGAGTGAGCCGCCGATGGAGCCACACGTCTATCTCCTGCTGGGCATCGCCGGATTTGCCGGCGGCTTCATCGATGCCGTGGCGGGTGGCGGGGGCCTGATCACGGTGCCGGCGCTGCTTGCTGCGGGGATACCGCCGCAGGTGGCGCTAGGCACGAACAAGCTGCAATCTTCATTCGGCACCACCATGGCCGTGTGCCGCTATGCGCGGGCGGGGCTGATGTCCACCCCCGGGCTGAAGCTGGCGGTGGTGTTCAGCTTCATCGCGAGCATGGGCGGGGCCTACGCGGTGAGCGTGCTGAGCAAGGACCTGCTGGAGAAGCTGATCCCGTGGCTGCTCGCGGCGGTGGCGGTTTACACGGCGCTGAACCGGAAATTCGGCATCCAGGCGGGCGAGCGCAAGATGTCGCCTTTGCCTTTCGCCATCCTGTTCGGTGTGGCGCTGGGATTCTACGACGGCTTCTTCGGTCCGGGAACGGGCTCCTTCTGGACCCTCGGCGTGGTGGCGTTGCTGGGTTTGGATCTCAAGGGGGCCACCGGCTATACCAAGGCGGCGAATCTCGCGAGCAACCTCGGATCTCTCTGCATCTTCCTCGCCAACGGATCGGTCCATTTTGCGGCCGCGGGCGCGATGATCGGCGGGCAACTTGCCGGGGCGCGGCTGGGATCCGGGATGGTGATCCGCAAGGGCGCGGGCTTCATCCGGCCGGTGTTCCTGACGGTCGTCTTCGCGATGACGGTGAAGCTGCTGTGGGACACGTGGAAATGATCCGGCGCTACTTCGCCTGCGCCGCCGCCACGCTCGGCAAGGGGACCAGTTCCATCCCGAGCAAGCACACGTCATCGTCGAAGTGATGGCCGTCCGAGTACTGCAGCACCCGCGCCAGGACGATATCGAGCATCCCTTCCAGCGATTCGCCGCGGCACTCCTCGGCCGTTTCCATCAGTCTCTTCTCAAGGAAGGGCTCGCCCTCGTCGTTCTCCGCTTCGAGGATGCCATCGGTGAAAAGCAGGATGCGGTTCACCTCCGAAAGCAGTACCGTGCCGGAGGGATACTCCGCCTTCTCGATCAGGCCGAGCCCGGGGCCCTTCTCCTTGCGCACCGCCGCAAGCTGCCGCACGCCGCCGGGTCCGGTCGCGACCGCCCCCGGATGGCCCGCGCAGGCGTACGTGAGCGTACCCGTCGTGAGATCGGCCACGGCATAGAACGCGGTGGCGAACATGGTGGCACCCGCACGGTCGAGGATCGCCGCAAGACCGTTGTTGAGCCCCGAAAGGAAAGCGGTGGGATCGCCGGCACTGCGGCGCTGTTTTTCTAACAGACCGCGCAGCATCGCGACGACCAGCGCCGAGCGGACCCCGTGACCCATCACATCGCAGATCAGCATGCCCGCCTTGTCGTTCGAGATCCGCAGCACCTCGAAGAAGTCCCCCGCCATGCCGGAGATGGGAAGGTAACGCGCCCCGAAGGTGAGGGTCGATTTGCCGTTGCTGACCTCCGGGAAGCTGGACCCGGCCAAGGCCTGCTGGATCTCCCGCGCAAGCTGCAATTCTTCCTCATAAGCCTCATTGCGCACTTGAAGCTCGGCCGCGAGGTCGGTCGCCTCCTGCCTGGCGGTTACAAGTTCGGTCACATCGCTCGACACGCCGAAGGTCCCGCGGACCTCCCCGTTGCTATCGATCCACGGGAACTTCGAAGTCAGCACCCAAGTGTCGTCGCCGCCGCGCCACGTTTCCTTCTCGACCTTCTCGTTCACCGGCTCGCGCGTCTCCATGATGCGCTTCTCGTCCGCCTCCGCTTGTTCCCAGTGCTCCCTGGCGAAGAAATCGCGGTCATGCTTGCCGGTGAGCTCGGCGGGTTCCTTCAAGCCGATCCATTCCGCCATCTGCCGGTTGGCGAGGACGAAGCGCGACTGCCGGTCCTTGAAGTAAACCTGAAGCGGCACGTGATCGATGAGCATGCGCAGCAAATGCCGTTCTTCCTCGATCTGGGCCTCCGCCTGCTTGCGCAGGGAGATGTCGATCATCGAGCCGGCAATGCGTTTCGCCTGACCCTCGCGGGTGCGGACCACCGTGCCGCGGATCCGCAGCCAGCGCCAGTGGTCGCTACCCGTCTTCACGCGGCAGTCGATCGCGAACAACTCGGGGCCGGAGGGATTCAGCACATTCTGAAGCGCCTGCGAAAAGCGGGCGCGGTCCTCCGGGTGGATATCTTCATGCGGCTCCAGGAAAAGGTTCGGGGCCGAGGCAAGCCCGCATTCGAGGAACTCCATGATGCGGCGCGAGTAATAGACCTCCGGCTTGCCGACCCACCAGTCCCAGATGCCCTCGTTCGACGCCCTCAATGCCAGGACCAAGCGCTCCGCATCATCGGAGCCCGCTCCACTCGCTGCATCCGGGTGACTCATGGACTATCAGGAAAGCATCACCATCCCATGGCGGCAATCTGTTTTCCGGCCATGCAGGGCGGGGAAGCTCCCCGCTTGATTTCCGCCCCCTCCGTATCAGATTGCCATTCACTTTGAAGCCCGCCGCCTGTCTCGCACTCTTCCTCCTTCCGCTCGCCGCGGCGGAACCGCCCGCCGTGATCCTGCCGTCCTGCTGCACGGGTGACAGCCGTTCGACGGCCATGGAGACCGACCCTTTCGCCGATCCGGCCAAGTGGTCCTTTTCCAATGAAGCTTCCTGGAAATGGTCGGGCGAAGGCGAGGACCGCGTCCTGCAACTGGTGGCGCAGACCGGCACGAAGCCGAAATACCGCAGCCCCTTCAACCTCGCCTGGTGCGGCGGGAAGGAATGGAAGGACTTCACCCTCACCGCGGAAGTCCGCCTGACGAAATTCGACGCCGGCAACAACGACCTCTGCATCGCCTTCGGCCGTGCCGCGGAGAACCGCTTCTACTACGCCCACCTCGGCGAGAAGGCCGACGAGCCGCACCACCAGATCCACATCGTGGACAATGCCGACCGCAAGCCCATCACCACCTTCCGCACCACCGGCACGCCGTGGAAGGAAGGCCGGTGGCACCGCGTGAAGATCGTCCGCAACACCGCCACCGGCGACATCGGCGTGTGGTTCGACGACATGGACAAGCCCGTCCTCACCGCGCGGGACAAGACCCTCGAATGGGGCCGCATCGGCCTCGGCTCCTTTGACGACCTCGGCGAGTTCCGCAACGTCCGCATCCGCGGCACCGGCCGCTAGCGCCGCCCCTTCTCCCGCGGCAACAGCGGCAGGAGCTCCTTGAAGTAAGTCTTGTCCTCGATGTCCGTGTGGACCTTGCCGCCGGGGCCGAAGTACTTCCACTCGTGGCAGCCGTAGCAGATCTGGAGCACGCGCTGCCTGCCGTTCTTCGTCCACACCAGCGCGTAGTCCGGATGAAAGCCGTCGCAGGTCGTCTTGACCGCCTGTGCCTCGTGCGAGGCGGAACGGTTGTAGATCTCCAGCACTTTCCATGCGGTATCGGCGGGGACATCGACGGGCCGGCCGTGGAACTTGAAGCCCTCGAATTCGACCCAGCCGCCCTTCTCCACCTGCCGCTCGTAGTTCGCCTTGTCCCCTACCGGATGCGCCAGGCCACGATACACCTTCACGTTGTTCGCGGACTTCTTGATGTCCACCTCCGCGCCCCATTGCGCGTGCATCTCCGTCTCCCGCATCGGGATGTCGCCCTTCCAGCAGCTCTGGGTGGAACAAGAAGCGAGAAGCAGGGCGAGAGGGATGGCGAGAAGCTTCATGAGGGAAACGCTAGCACGGAGTGGTAGCCTGTCACGCGGTTGCAACAAAGCCTGCGCCAATCACGTCTGCCCATGGATCTAGTGGCCGGGAGAGCCCGCTGCCGGCTCGCGCCCCAAATTTTCCTGGATCTGGCGAAGCCGCGCAACGGCCTTCGGATTCACCCCATGCAAGTGAAACCAACCATCGCCCGCAGGATCGACAATCAGCCCCCGATTCTGCTCCAGCATCGAGAACCAGCCGAACAAACCTCCGACCGTGATGATCACATATCGGCTCCGCGGCTCGAAAATCAGCCAAACCAAAAAACCCGCCACGGGTGGCACGATCCACTGGATCAGCCTGCGTTTCCTTCGTAAGCGGAGCGCGCGGCTCGACGACTGGAATGCATTAACCCGGATATCCAGCTCTCGCTCCGTCCTTTTCTCCTTCCATGGCAGGACCATCGCGATTCTCTGCCCCGGCTCGCTCTCATCGCTACCATAGATGCAAATGTCCGGCAGATAGGCACCCGACCGAATCAGCAAGGCATTCCCCTCCACCTTCCAAAGGACTTCCCTTAGAGGCTGTCTGAAAA
>CBFGPU010000114.1:0-7111 GCA_965650715.1 uncultured Haloferula sp.
GTCCCTGGCTCGAGCCTTGCCTGGTCGGATGCGGACACGCCGACTGGGAACGGCGACCGGATGACGTGGAGCGTGAACGATGCCTTGAACGCCGGAGGAGTCGACCGGTCCGCAGTTGCCGCGGCGGAGAAGTTCTTCTTCGGAAGCGCGAGTGCCGCTTCGGGATTTGCCGGAGAATCCCGCGGGCTCGATCAACCGCGGCAGCTTGTGCTGGGGGGGGACCTCCATTACAAAGATCCAGCATCGGAACTCCCGCAGCTCCAGTGGGGAGTGCAACCCGCTCCGGCCACCCCCGCCACGGGGATGGATCTGGAGAGCGACAAGGTAGTCGCCGAGGCTGTCGATCAGGTCCGTCGCAGCCTCCACCTCGCGGAAGGTGCCTACAATCTCGGCAAGTATGACGATGCGGCGAAGGCCTATGAGGATGTGATCCGGGTCGATCCGTCTAACAAAGCGGCGCGACGGGGGATGGAACAAGTGGCCCAAGCGAAGACGGACTACTACCGCGCGGCCTATGACCAAACGCGGGCGGAGTTGCTTGCGGAGGTGGACAAGGCTTGGGAATTGCAGGTGCCGCCGGTAGCCGCGACCCAGCCTGCCGCAGAGGCGAAGGGGACCACGAGCTTGAGCGGCCTTGCCCAAAAGGAAGTGGCGAGACGCGAGGCTACGGTGGCGGAAGCGGACCGCTTCGTGGAGGAAGGCCGGAGAGCGTGGGAGTCCGGCGATCTTGAGAAGGCTTATAAGATGCAGTTGGAGGGTCTGGGCAGGTTGCCGGAGGCCCCGGTCGTGGATGCGCGGCGTGTGGAGGTGAAGAGATCCTTGAGCGAGATCGCTACGGGGCTTGCGGTGGATGCGAAGGCAAAGGGTAACAAGGACGCGGCGAAGGAGTGGGCGGGGAAGGCGCTGCAATGGAACCCGCAGCGGAAGGAGGCGAAGGAGATTCTCGATCTCGGAGGCGGTGATGAAACCAGCGCGGTGGCCGAGCCGTTCTCGACCTTCTCGCTCCATGTAAGCAATGCATCCTTCAAGCTCGCGAAGGCGGCGCTGGATCGCGGCGAGCAACCCGATCCCGCAGGCATCCGGCCGGAGGAATTCTACAATGCCTTCGACTACGGGGATCCCGCGCCGGCGCAGGGCGAGCCGGTGGTGTGCGTGACGGAACAGTCGGCGCATCCGATCCTGCCGCAGCGGAATCTGGTCAGGATCGGCGTGCGCACGGCCGCGGCAGGCCGCGGGGGATCGACGCCGCTGAACCTGACGCTGCTGTTAGATAGCTCGGGCTCGATGGAGCGCGAGGACCGGCAGGCGGCGATGCTGCGGGCGGTGGAGCAACTTTCCAAGCTGCTCAAGGAGGGTGATACAATCACGGTGGCGGGCTTCGCACGGCAGCCGCGCTTGCTGGCGGACCGCTTGCCGGGGGCACGGGCGCGGGAGTTGAACACGATCATCGCGCAGACGCCGTCGGAGGGCGGGACGAATCTGGAAGAGGGCTTGAAGCTGGCGGAGGAGTTGGCGAAGCGGCAGTTCAACGGGGCGGCGCAGAACCGGATCGTGCTTTTCACCGATGGTGCGGCGAACCTGGGCGACGCGCAGCCGGAGTCGCTACAGGCGCGGGTGGAGCAATTGCGGCAGCAGGGGATTGCCTTCGATGCCGCGGGATTCGGGGCGGCCGGTTTGAATGACCGCTTGCTCGAACGGCTGACGCGCAACGGCAACGGCCGCTACTATGTGGTGGATCGCGCCGAGGATGCGGGCGAGGGCTTCGCGAAGCAGCTTGCCGGTGCCTTTCGGCCGGCGGCGGAGAACGTGAAGGTACAGGTGCGCTTCAATCCGGCGCGGGTGGCGCGCTACAAGCTGATCGGCTTCGAGGAGCACCGCCTGGCGAAGGAGGATTTCAAGAACGATGCGGTGGATGCCGCGGAGATGGCGGCGGAGGAAGCGGGCAACGCGCTCTATCAGATCCAGCCGATCCCGGGCGGGGAAGGGGAGATCGGCGAGGTGAGCGTGCGCTTCCGCGATGTGGCGAGCGGGCAGATGGTGGAGCGGACATGGACGATTCCCTACGAGGCGCAGGCACCGGCATTTGACCGGGCGGCCCCGTCGATGCAACTCGCGGGGCTGGCGATGTTTGCTGCGGAGAAGCTGAGGAAGGCCCCGATGGCGGAGGCGATCGATTTCGGCCAACTCGGGAAGGCCCTGGCACCGGTGAAGGCGAGATATGCGGGGAGCGCGGCGGTGGGAGAATTGGGGGGGATGATCGAGAAGCTCAGGTAGCGCGGCTTTGAAAGCCGCGGGCGGGAGTGCAGCAGTCCGTGGAGAAGTGCTGCCTTGCTCGCGACAATAAGGGAATTTTTCCAAGAAATGGTGGCGTTGCGGGTCATCCATTTGTTCGCGAGGCACTCGTTGAATCCGGCGGGTGCCCGAGCGGGCCGATCTGCGTTGTTCGTTACGCTCCCTTCCGCGGCTTTCAAAGCCGCGCTACTTCCCCTCTCACAATTTACCCGCCCTTTACCAAGTTCCGGACATCGATCTGCGATCTTCCTCGAACCTTCACCCGCACTCGCCATGTATCTCGTCCTTGCCCGCTTCTTCCGCCGCTTGCCCGACAGTGCCGCCGACTTTGCCTGGCTCGCGGGCTTCCTTCTTCTTTTCACGTGCTTGGCGACGGCGCAGGAGAATGACGATGCCGTGGTGCTGGTGCCGGTATCGAAGGTCGCCGCGAAGCCGGCTCCGCTGTTCTTCTCCGCGGAGACGACTTCGGTGGTGAACGTTTTCTCCAACAAGAGCGAGCATGTCATCACCGCGAAATTGAAAGCACATCAGGGTCGCCCCGAGACGCTTTCCATCGGCCTCAACGGGGAGGGCGAGATCACCGGTGTGACGGGCGAGGGCCTGGCGTCCTGGACCGTCCGCCAGGAATCCGACGGGCGGCGCTTCCTTGATCTGAAGCCGGCGCTTCCTGCGGTGGGTTCGCCGGATCCGGTGCCGGTGGAGTTCACGTTCACGATCATCGCCTCGCACGAGATCCCGGCGGAGAAAGCGGGCCAGCCTTTCGCGCTGCTGCATCCCTCCGCGGGAGCGGCGGTCGGGTTCGCCTCGACCGTCGAGATCCGCAACGATGGCGATGCCCTTGCACGGGTGATCGAGGCGAGCGGTCTCCAGCCCTTGCAGGGCATGCCCGACCGATTCTTCACCGGGAGCGGGACGCTGCGGGTGGTGATCGGATTGAAGAGCTCGGCGGCACGTCCGGTCGAACTCGCGACCGTCTCCTTGGAAGGAAACCCTTCCGCGGACCTGAGCGGAATCTCGTTCGTCCTGCGCGGCGAGGTGAATGTCAGGCATCCCGGCGAGGCGGTGACGTTGTTGGAGAATGCGGCGCTTTCCGGAGCACCCTCGGGAAGAGGCTGGTTCACGCGCCTGAAGAAGCAAGGTGATGGCTTCGTGCACGAATTGGTGGGCGAGGAAGCGGGCAGCTTTCCCATCGAGCTGACCTTCGAGGCTCCGCTGGTGCGGCGGGGCGACTGGCGCGGCGTGGACTTCAAGATGCATGGCGGGGCGGTGGTGCCGGTGCGGATCGCGGGATTGCCGGAGGGTGTGTCCTTCGATCCCTCGCAGCCGGTGGTGCCGGAGCTTCGCAACGGACAATGGACGGGCTTCCTTCCCGCCGCGGGTAGTGCCGCCTTCGCGTGGAAGAGCGGGCGGCAGGAGGGCGAGGGGACGCTCTTCTTCAATAGCACGGAGATCTCGGACACCCGTGTCGGGGCCGGACTCGCGCGACGCTATGCGCATCTCGGTTTTCAGGTGCTGCAGGGCAAGCTCGACGCGATCAAGGTGCGTGTGGACGGTCCCGGCGAGATCCTCGCGGTGAAGGGGGCGCAGGTGCTGGCGTGGAGCGTGAACGAGGAGGCCGGCGTGCGGATGCTCGATGTCCGGCTCAGCCGGCCGATCGAGGTCGAGGGATCGGTCGTGATCGAAGCGCAGGCACCGATCGGGGCGTTCCCTGTGACGCTGGAGCCGATGCGCTTTTCGCCACAGGGGGGGCTGAGCCACCGCGGTTTCCTGCGGATCGCGAACGAGGGCGCGGTGCGCCTGGAGATCGCCGCGGCGCGCGGGCTGATGCAGCTTTCGCCGGCGCAGTTTCCTTGGGCGAAGGAGGGCGATGCCTTCCGCCAAACGTTTGTCTATCGCTTCCCGTCGGCGGATCATGCGTATGAGATCCGCGCCTCGCAGGTGCTGCCGGAGATCTCGCTGAACGAGGTCACGATTCATGATCTGGCCGAGACCGACCGCCGGATTCTGGCCGATCTGGAATTGGATATCCGCGAGGCACCGCTGCGCGAATGGATCGTGGAAGTGCCGGAGGACTTCGCCGTTGCGGGGGTCGAGGGTGCGGGCGTGGCGGACTACTCGCTGGCGAGCGAGGTGAAGGCGGGCCGTCGCGATCTGAAGATCCTGTTCCGCGAGGCGTTGATCGGGCGTCACCTGGTGAGCCTGCGGCTTGAGAAGAACCTCGCCGCGCAAGTCGGGGAATGGGTGCTGCCGGTGCTGGGGCATCCGGGCGCGAAGTCGGCCCGTGGATACCTGGGCGTGGTCGCAGCCGCGGGGTTCCGGGTGGTGCCGGGCGCGACCGAGGGCTTGGCGGAGACGCCGCCGGATTATTTCCCGAAGAAGCAGGCCGGCTTGCAGCAGGCTTTCCGCATTCGCGAGGGCAAGTGGAGCGCGACGATGCGGGTGGAAGCGCTCGGCCAGAGCGTGCAGGCGGATGTCTTCCATCTCTACTCGCTCAAGGAAGGAGCGGTCACGGGCAGCGTGCTGGTGAATTATTTCGTGGTGGGTGCACCGACTTCTCAGTGGCGGATCCGGGTTCCCGAAGCGCTTGGGAACGTGGAGGTCACGGGGCAGAATGTGGGCCGTGATTGGCGGCGCGAGGGCGAGGTGCTGATCATCCCGCTGGCCCGGCCGGTGCTGGGTGCCGGGACGGTGCTGGTGACCTTCGAGCAGCCGATGAGCAACCGCGGCGGCGATCTCTCTCCGGGCGAGGTGAGGCCGCTCGATGTCCAATCGGAGCGCGGGCACGTGCAGGTGGTGAGCCCGCTGCAGGTGAACTACGAGGAAACCCGTAGCGAAGGCGCGGTGCTGAAGCTGGATCCCTCCGAGCTGCCCGCGGAGTACCGTCTTCTGAGCAGCGCGCCGACGCTGGCCGCATGGCAGTACACGGCGGGCGATATCTCGCTGGGGATGAAGATCGAGTGGTATGAGCGGGGCGAAACGGAATCGCTGGTCGTGGACCGTGCCGAGCTTGCCAGCCGCGTCTCGCGCGATGGCGAGGCGGTGACGGATGCGCGCTTCTTTGTGAAGGCCCGCGGCCTCGGCGTGCTGCGCGCCAAACTGCCCGAACATTCGAAGCTGTGGGAGGCGAAGGTGGACGGGGTGAACGTGACCGCGCGTCTCGATGGCGGCGAAACCTTGATACCGCTGCCCGCGAAGGCGGATCCGAACGATCCCGTGGAGGTGACATTGCGCTACGGCATCGCGGGCGAGAGCGCCTCATCGCCCGTGCTTGCGGCCCCGGTGCTTGCCGCGCCGGTGGTCTATGGCGAGTGGACGGTCAGCGGCGACGAGAACCGCCGCCTGGTGCCGCGTCACGGCGGCTTGCAGCCGGTGCGCCCGGTGCTGACCGAGACCGGAGCCGAGTGGATCCATGCGAGGGCGCGCGTGCCCGCGGCTCTTGTGCTGTTGGCCGCGACACTTGGTGCTTTCCTGATGCGTTTCGCGAGGTTGAAGATCGCCGGCTTGATCTCGCTGGGGATCGCTGCGGTGGGTTGCTTCGCGCTGGCCTTCCGCGCGCTGCACGAACGGCGGGTGAATCTCGGCAGCCTGGAGTTCGCGATGCCGGTCGTACCTGCTTCCGACCCGCTCACGGTCGAGCTGCGGAATGTCGCGCCCTGGGTGGCGATGCTCAACGGTTGGGGGATCTTCTTCATGGTCGCCGGCATTGCGCTGCTTGTGTTCGCCTTCCTGCGCTCGCGCCATGCCGCCTTTGCCCTCCCCGGCGGCTTGGCCCTTCTCGCGCTGGGCGTGCTGGCGCAGCGGATGGGTGCGGTACCGCTGTTCGCGGGCTTTGGTGCGGTGCTGCTGTTGGGCAAGGTGCTGCCGGGGCTCGCGGGTTATCTGCGGCGTCATCCGGTCCCGGCCGCCGCCTTGCTCGTGCTCGCGATGGGTGGGGGCCAACTGCGGGGGGAACAGACCTTGCTGCCCGCACCTGCGGCCGAACCGGCGAGCGCGGCGGAATCCTTGCTGCCCGCACCTGCGGCCGAACCGGCGAGCGCGGCGGAATCGATGTCGCAGACCTGGAGCATCGCGGGTGGACGCTTGAGCGGCGAGATCGTCGTGGAGGGCAGGGGCAAGGCCGACGAGCGGTTCCTGCTCCTCAAACCGCCGGCGGTTCTGACCGCTTTTGAAGGAGCGGGCTGGCGCGTGGTGAAGGCTCCCTACGGTGACCGGGAAGCGTACTATCTGGTGGCGACCGCCGACGGGAAGATGACCGGGAAGGCGACGTTCGAAATGCCCCTGCCCGATCCCCAAGGCGGTTGGCAACTTCCCTCCGGCCCCGCGGCCGTGCAGCGGGTTGTGCTGCGCTGGAACCAGGAAGGTTGGGAATTCGAGTCGCCGCAGGCGGCGAAGGTTGCGGCACTGGACGTGCCGGGCGGCAGCGGTGCGGAACTGGTACTAGGACCCTCGGAGAATACCATGCTCCGCGCCCGTCCAAAACAACGCGACGCCGCGACGGAAGAGACGCAATTCTTCGTGGAAATCTCCGATCTCTATTTGCCCGGTCCCGGCGTGGTGAGCGGGCGGCACATGATCGCGGTGCGGCCCTCGCGCGGCGTGGTGCTGGAGCTTACGGCGGTGATCCCTGCGGGCTTCACGGTCGGCGAGGTAGCGGGCGGTCCTGCGGCGAGCTGGCGCTTCAACCCGGAGAACCGCGAACTGCGGATCGCGATCGAGCCGGCGCAGGATCAGCCGTTCACGGTGTCGATCGCTACCCAGCGCGGCACCGCGGCGCTGCCGGTGGAGCTGGAATTGTCACCGCTGCTGGTGAAGGACGCGG
>CBFGPU010000115.1:0-7067 GCA_965650715.1 uncultured Haloferula sp.
CAACGAGGCGAAGAACACGCTCGGCTATTGGGTGAACCCGGCGGACTGGGCGTCATGGCATTTCGATGTCGCCAAGCCCGGGACGTATGCGGTCCATGTCTGGCAGGGCTGCGGGAAAGGCAGCGGCGGCAGCGAGGTGGAGATCACCTGTGCGGGACAGGGCGTGAAGTTCAGGGTGGAGGACACCGGGCACTTCCAGAACTTCAAGGAGCGCGTGGTGGGGAAGGTGCGCTTCGACAAGGCGGGGCCGCAGGTGCTGGAGGTGCGGGCGCTATCGAAGCCGGGTGCGGCGGTGATGGATCTCAGGCAGGTGATCCTGGTGCCTGAGGTGGCAACATCGCCCGGAAGGTGAGATTGATGCGCGGGGCGGAGACTTTCTTCGTGGGCGGCAGGCGGTGATGCCAGTGGGTCTGGGTGCTGCCGGCCATGAGGAGGAGGCTGCCGTGTTCGAGGAGTAGCGTGACGGTTTCCTTGGTCTGCTTGTGGCGGAAGGCGAAGCGGCGTTCGGCCCCGAAGCTGAGCGAGGCGATGCCGGAGTCCGGGGCGATGGTCTTTTCGTCATCGCTGTGCCAGCCCATGCCCTCGCTGCCGTCGTGGTAGAGGTTGAGGAGGCAGGAGTTGAAGGGGAGCGCGGTGTGGTGTTCGGCGAGGGACTTGAGCTCGAGGAGTTCGCTGGTCCAGGGAAGCGGTTGCTTCGTGCTGCCGGAGTAGGTGTAGGCGAGCCCGGGGTCGCCGTACCACGCCACTTCGCGGGCGGTGATGATGCGCTTGCCGAAGATGACGACCTCGTCGTGTTGCCACGGGACGGTGGACCTCAGGGTGGCGTAGTAGTTCGACGCTGCGTCATCGGAAAGGATGCGGCCGTGGTAGGTCGCGATGCCGTCGTAGGGGAGGAGGTTGGCGCTGGAGCTTTGGAAGAGGTCCACGAGGAAAGGTGCCGCAGAAATACCCGTGGTCCAAGGGCGGGGCAACTGCTTCGGGGCTATCTCAACTGGCTTACTCCGTATTGCCTGATCCGGGAAGCGGCCCGTGGACGGAAGCGGGCTGCGATCCCTCCGGGATCGAGAGACGGACAGACACGACATCTCTCAAAACCGCTCTAGCTCAAGGCCAGGGGGCCGCCTTCGCTGAAGGTCTTGTGACCGAAGGTGGGAATGTGGTGGCCGAAGGCGTGGGCGATGGAGAGCCAGAGGCGGTTGTGGGTGACGTTGTCGAACTGCATCGCCTGGCCGGTCTTGAAGCCGAGGCCGCCGCCGACGAGGACGAAGGGGATGTTGTCGAGGGAGTGGCTGTTGCCTTTGCCGAGTTCGTTGGTCCAGACGATGGTGGTGTTGTCGAGCATCGTGCCGTGGCCGCCGGGCTCGGGGATGGAGTCGAGCTTTTTGGCGAGGTAGGCGAGTTGTTCGCAGAGCCAGATGTTGATCTTCACGAGCTTCTCCTGGGCGTCGGCGTTGTTGTCCGGTTCGTGGGAGAGGTGGTGATGATCCTCGTGGATATTCAGCCAGCGCATCCGGGCCTGGCCGACGCTGTTGGTGTATTGCAGGGTGGCGACGCGGGCCATGCCGTTGGCGAAAGCGTTCACCAGCAGGTCCGCTTGCATCGTGCTGATCTTGGGGATGCCGTCGTTGTCGAGGGCGACGCCTTGCTCGAGCGCGGGCGGGGGGAACATCAGGTTCTGCGTGTTCGCGCTCTGGAGGTCCTGCTCCATTTCGCGGACGAAGGTGGCGTGTTTCTCTAACAGATCCTTCTCTTCCGGGTCGATGTTTGAGGAGATCCGCTTGAGATCCTCGCGGACCTCATCGAGCACGCTGCCGAGGTTCTCGCGGTCTTTGGCTTGGCCGTAAAGCTTGTCGAAGACGGCGTAGGGATCGCTGAGCGGGGCGAGGGGCTGGTTGGCGCCGGCGTAGGACTCGCGGGTCCACGGGTCGGCGCGGTTCGGCACGGCGACGCCGAGTTCGAGCGAGCCGAAGCGCGTGGCGGTTTCGGGGCGGGCCTGGAGGAAGTTCTTGATCTCCTGGTCGATGGAAATGTTCCGCGCCCAGCCGGCGGGCTTGTCGCTGCCGCCCTGGATATTGCCGGGCAAGAGTTCGTCCGCGGTGAGCAGGCAACTGATCCCGCGCATGTGGCCGTCGCCATCGCCGCGGATCTTGTTGCACACGCCCCTGAGGGTCATCATGCGGCTCTTGAAGGATTCCAGCGGCGCGAGGATGCGCTTGAGCTGGAAGTCGGGGCCGGTCTGGTCCGGCCAGAACTCCGGAGGGATGGTGCCATTCGGCGTGAAGAGGAAGATGATCCGTTGCGTCCTCGCGCTGTCCTTGCCTTGAGCGAGCGAGGGCAGGGTGGGAAGGAAGGGCAAGGCGGCGGCGGAGAGGCCGAGCTGGCGGAGGAAATTGCGGCGGGTCGAGAGATTCATGTGCTTGTTGGGAACCATGTGGGGACTGCAGCAAGATGCTGCAGCCACTTCATCGGCTTGCTTGGTCGGGATGGTCCGCGCCGTGACGTGCGGCGAGGGTGTGCATTTCGACGAGGAGTTGCCGGAGATTCCGACCGGACGCGGTGAAGGCGGCATCGAGTTTCACCAGGGTATCGAGGCCATAGGCGGTCGGATTCTGTTTCAACTCGTATTGGAAAAGCTGGCGGATGAAGCCGCGGCGGGCGGCCTCCGAATTCGCGGCGTGGTTGGCGAGATCGCGCGGGCCGTGGAGCTTCAGTTGTTCGCCGTCCTGCGAGATGTAGTCGACGACGGGATCGATGGGCCGGTCTCCCTCCGTGGTGCGGTAGCGGCCCACGGCATCGAAGTTTTCCAGCGAGAAGCCGAGCGGATTGATTGTCTCGTGGCAGGTCATGCAGTTGGCATTGCGGGTCATCTCCGCGACCTTCTCGCGCATGGTCATCTTGGGGTCGAACTTGTGATCCTCGAAGGCGATCGCTTCCGGCGGGGGCTTGAGCAGGCCGCCGAGGACGTTGCGGGTGAGGAAGACGCCGCGATGGATCGGGGAGGTAGTGTCGTGGTGGGCGAGACGCGCGAGGAGATAGGGATGGGTGAGCACGCCGGCGCGCTGGGCGGGATCGACTTTCACCGGTTGGAAGCCGCCGCCTTCGGGCATCGGCAGGTTGTAGAATTTTGCCAGGCGTTCGTTGAGGAGAAGGTAATCGGCTTCCAACAACTCCCGGTAGTCCGACTGTTCGCTCCACACCACGCGCTCGACAAAGAGTTCGAGCGAGCGCCGGAGGTCGGCCACGAGCGCGGCATCGAAGCCCGGGTAATCCTCCCCATCCTTCTGCATGTCGGCTTCGGCATCGAGCTTCAGCCAGCGCTGGAAGAATTCGCCGGTCTTCGCCTTCGCGCGGGGATCGGCGATCATGCGTTGGGCCTGCGTCTTGACCTGATCGGGTGTACTGAGCTGTCCGGACCTGGCGGCGGCGGCGAGCGTTTGATCCGGAAGCGAGTCCCAAAGACCGAGCGCGAGCCGGGCGGCGACCGTGAAGTCGTCCTTCTCCCTGCCAAGCTCGGGGTAGAGGAAGCGCGGAGACGTGAGGATCAGGATCACCGCGCGCTTCACGGCCTGCTCGGGAGCCACGCCTTCCGCGAAGGCTCGCTCGATGTAGGTTTGGCGCAGTTCATCCGTGAGCGGACGACGGAAGGCACGCTCGGCGAAGGTGGCGATGAACTCCTTCAGCCGCGGCACCCGGTCGGGGGCGTCGTCTTTCGTCGCGCTGAGTCGCTGCAAGCGGGCGACCACGGAATTCGAGATCTCGATGGCCGAGGCGGTGACGGCTTCGTGCCAGGCCTTCGACACCCCGGTGCCGCGCTCGTACCCCTCGCTGGCATCGTCCGGAGGGAACGCGGTATCGACAACAGTCACGTGGGCTGCTTCGGCGGGGGAAAGATAGGGCGCGGAAAGCACGGACCAATCGGCATGCGGCTGCTTCCACTCCAGCTTCACCAGCCCGCGCTTTTCCTGGAACTTGAAATAATCGAGGCGGAAGGGATAGCTGCGACCACCGAGCAGGAAGACGCGCGCGGTATTCACCCGCACCTCCGCTCCAGAGCTGACCCACGAGTCGATCAATGCCGTCTGTCGTTTCGCGCCGCTGTCGTCGCGGAAATTGCCGTCGCCTTCCTGGCGTTCGCCGTTGAGATAGACCCGTGCGCCGTTCGGTGTGCTGAGGCGGAACTCGTACCAGCCGGTGGCCGGGGCGATGAGGGACCCGTCCCAAGCGATCGAGAATTGGTCCGGGGTGATACCTTCCACGGGCGGGCCTTCCGCGAAATCGAAGTCGAGGCGCTGGTCCTCGCGGTCTAGCACCTTGCGCGCCTTCTTGTTCATGCCGTCCGACTGAAAGTAGTGGGCGTTCAAGCCGCGGCCTTCCCCGGGTGTCGTGATTTTGCCGAAGCTACCGAGCAGGTCGGCAATGGATTCGCGGTACTGGCGGTTGGTCAGACGGGCGACGGCCATCTTGGGTGGAGTGCCGCTTTTCGCGCGGGCCTCGGGAGAATAGAACGCACCGTGGATGTATTCGGCGACGCGGCGGGACTGCTCGGCGTCGAGCAAATCCGGATCATCCTCGGGCATCCGCTTGTCGATGTACTTCGCGAGGGAGGCCAGCGAGCGTTCGCCGTGGAGAGGTTCGTCGCACTCGTCCTCGACGCCTTCGCCGTTCTTGCCGTGGCAGGAGGCGCAGTGCTGCGAGTAGATGGCCTCTCCCGACAAGGCAGCCGGGGGCTCCCCCTGCGCGAGCAGGCAGCCGGTCAGTCCCAGGGAAATGGAGATCCGCAGCACTTCGGGGATACGGCGGCAGGGGCGATCTTTTTCGCGGGAATTCGAAGACCGTGGCTATTCCAGCCAAGATCGCGGGCTTGATCGGCGCAAAGCCGGCGGAGGCAGCGGTACAGGAATCGACCCATCGCCCCATCGACCCGCGGCTGACGGCATTCCGCCGACAATTTGCTGCCCGCCTCATCTTCCCGTCATCTTCCGGAACTAGCTGTCTCCCATCGACCATGACAATGAATTCGCAAACGCTTTCCTTCCTCGCGCTCATGGCCCTGCTACCCGCCTGCCCTGCGGGGCCGGAGCCTTTCCGGATGGAAGTGCTGCCGAGCGAGTGGCAACTCGCAGGGTTTGAGAACTCGCTCGATCTCAGCGGCCTCGCGAGTTCGGGCGGCACGCAGGTGCTGGTTGGCAGCGACGAGTCCTTCTATATCCAGCCCGGCGAAGTGGATGCCGGCCGGCGCAGGATCGAATCCCGCCGCCCAGTCGCCCTGCCTTTGCAAAAGGCCGCCAAGGGAAAAAAGGCCGAGGTGGACATCGAGGGCGTGGCCTTTTCCCCGGATGAGCGGGCCTATTACGTGGTGGGCTCGCACGGAGTGGGGAAGAAAAAGGGCGACTTCCAAGCCGACCGCCACTCGATTTACCGGATTCCCGTCGGCACGGATGGCAAGGTGATGGAGGACAAGATCCGCCGTGCCAGCCTCCTCCCCTGGCTGGAAAGGACGCCGCTGCTGCAGCCGCACGTGAAGCAACCGCTCCAACAGAACGGCTTGAACATCGAGGGTCTCACCTGGTCGAGGGGGAAGCTTTACTTCGGACTGCGGGCACCGAACAAGGATGGCCGGGCAGTGGTGATCGAAGCCTCGCCGATCGAGATCTTCAGTGGTAAGCCGAAGCAGCTCGAGTTGCACGAGATCGTCGTGCCGCGCGGGCGGGGGATCCGCGAGATCGCCGCCGTGCGGGATGGCTTCCTGATCCTCACCGGCAATGCGAGTGCGGAAGCCTCCAGGAAAATCCCGATCAGCCAGGCTCCCGGACCGGACAATCATTTCGAACTTCTGCACTGGAGCGGCGGCGGCGCCAGTGCCACCAAGCTCGGTACGCTGCCCCCCAATGGCGGAAAGGCAGAGGCCCTATTGGTAATGAAAGACGAAGCCGCCCACGCCGATGTGCTGGTCATCTTCGACGGGCTGCCCGGTGGCGGACCGTTGGAAGTCCGCATCCATCGCTGACCTTTTCCCGATCCAACAAGAACCGCTGAACCTATGAAAACGATTCCCCTTTTTATCGCCCTGCTCTGCACCCCGGCCTTCGCCGGTCATGACGACCTGCAGCTCGACCAATGCCCGCCTGCGGTCCAAGCCGCTATCCGGGAGCACAGCCGCGGCGGTCCCGTCGATGACATCGACCGTATCGGCATCGACGGGAACATGATCTACCGCGCGGAGGTCGAATTGCCGCGTGACCAAGAGCTGAAAATCTACGTCTCGGCCAATGGCGCACTGTTGAAGACTGTGGAAGAGATCGCCTTGGCCGAGGCTCCGGAGGCCGTGCGGCGGGCGGTGCAGGATCAAGGCGGCAGTATCGACGACGTGGCCCGCGAGGCCAAGGGGCAGATCGTCACCTATCACGTGGAGATCGACCGCCACGGCCAGCCGGACTTGGATCTGGTGCTGGACGAGAACGGGGCCATCCTGAGCCGGATCGAGGAAGGCGGGGACTAAGCCCATAGCCTGCCCGATTTGCGAATCTCTTGCCGGGGGTGGACGAGTGCCGCCTCCGGCATCATGCTGAATGAATCCATGAAGCTGCTGATCGTGGAAGACGCGCCCCGTCTGCGGGCCACGCTGTCGCAGGCGCTCACGCGCCTGGGGCACGCCGTGGACCTCGCGGTGGATGGCGAGGAGGGCGACCTGATGGGGCGGGCAGCCTGCTACGATGTCGTGGTGATGGACCGCATGATGCCCGGCAAGGACGGCCTGGAAGTCCTGCTTGGTTGGCGGCGCGATGGAATCGATACGCCCGTGCTGCTGCTCACCGCGCTGGATGGCGTGGAAGAGAAGGTCCGCGGCCTGGGGGGCGGGGCGGACGATTACCTGACAAAGCCCTTCGCCCTCGCGGAATTGGTGGCGCGCCTGGAAGCACTGGCGCGCCGCCGCTATGCGCAGCCGGATCCGCTTTTGAGTATCGGTCCCCTGGAGATCGATACCGCCGCCAAGCTGGTCCGCCGCGAGGGCAGAGGGATCGATTTAACAGCCCGTGAATTTTCCTTGCTGGAATGCCTGGCCCGCA
>CBFGPU010000116.1:0-7063 GCA_965650715.1 uncultured Haloferula sp.
CGCTTCCCGATCGTCTTCCTCTCCTTGTGGGCCGCGCTCCATGGCCTCGGCAAGGTCGTGCGGCTTTCGCCGGAATGGCCGGTGTGGGCGGTCGCGTTTGGCACGGCTCTGGCGGTCGAGCTGATCCTGTTCCTGTATCGCTACGAGTCGCAGGCGGTGACGCCCCGGCGCGGGCGCTGGATGGTGGCGCTGCGCCTGGCCGCTCTGATGGTGCTGGTGTGGATCCTCATCGAGCCGACCTGGATTCGCGAGGTGGAACGCGATCGCAACCGCGAAGTGGTGGTGGTGCTCGATGACTCCGCGTCGATGCATCTCAAGGACGATGGCGCGACGGCAACCCGTCTGGAGATCGGCGAGGAAGCCTTGGCGAAGTCCGGCCTACTGGCGAAGCTCGGCGAGGGCATGAAGGTCCGCACGCTCCGCGCCGCGCGCAGCGTGAAGAACGATGGCGAAGGCAAGGCCGAGGGCTGGAGCGATGCCACGGACATCGCCGCCGCGCTCGGCACGGTGCTGGAGCAGGTGCCGCCGGACGACCTCGCGGGCGTGGTGCTGGTCAGCGATGGCCGCCACAACCGCCCCGGCCGGGTCGAAGACGTGGCGCGGCGCTTTGGCATTCTCGATGCACCGGTCGGCGTGGTGGCCACGGGCAGCGCCGAGCCGCCGCGGGACGCCTCGGTGCTCGAGGTGAAGGCGCCGGAGGCAATCCATCTCGGCGACCGCATGCGCGTGACCGCGTCGCTGAAGTTCGACGGCTACAGGGGCAGCGAGGCGAAGGTGAGGCTGATGCGCGGGGAGGACTTGATCGAAGAGCGGAAGATTCCCGTGCCACAGGATCATCACCGCGAGGAAGTCCGCTTTACCACCGTGCCGGAAGAGGGCGGGGTGGGGGGATACCGCATCGAGATCGGGGGCTTGGAGGGCGAGCGCTTCGCGGAGAACAACACATGGGAGTTCGAGACCTCGATCACCGATGCGCGCACGAACGTGTTGATCGTCGAAAGCACGCCACGTTGGGAGTTCCGCTACCTGCGGAACCTTTTCTACGGCCGCGACAAGTCGGTGCACATGCAGTACGTGCTGATGCACCCGGACCGGATCGCCGACCAGGAAGACGAGGTCATTCCCGCTTCCGCCACCCGGCCCTTCGGCGAGGCCCAGGCCACCCGCCTTCCGGCCAACGAGGAGGAGTGGCGGAAGTTCGACGTGATCATCCTCGGCGACGTCGATCCCTCGGCGATTGGCGACAACAACTGGCGCATCATTTCCGAGTGCGTGAAGGAGCGGGCGGCGATGCTGGTGATGATCGCCGGTCCGCGCTGGATGCCGCACGGGATCTCCGCGGAAGCCGGTCGCGAACTCGTGCCGGTGGAGACCTACGAGGAGCATCGTAATTTTTACAGCGTGGAGGAAGAGCCCTTCCGCTTCGCGCTCACCGCGGAGGGCCGGAATCATCCCGTGACGCAGCAGGCGAGCGGCGAGGCGGCGAACGACAGCGTCTGGGCGGGGTTCCCCGAGATCCCCTGGCGTCAGCCGGTCAAGGCTCTGAAGGATGGAGCGGAAGTCCTCCTGACGGCCGCGGGTCCGGATGCCGGAAGTGCAGTGTCCGGCGGCGAGGATCTCGATGCCGCGCTCGATGCCCTGACCAAACGCCGCGAGCGCGAGGGAGCCGCAGCGCTGCTCGTCACCCGCCAGACCGGCAAGGGCAAGGTGGCGCTGCTTCTCACCGACCGCACCTGGCGGCTGCGCGAAGGCGCGGGCGATCTCTACCACCACCGCTTCTGGGGCAACCTCGTCCGCTGGGGTGCCGGTCCGGTCATGCGCGCCGGCGGTTCCCGCGTGCGGCTCGGCACCGATCAACTCACCTACACGGCGGACGACCGGATCAAGGTCACGGCACGCCTGCGCGACGCGGGGCTCAATCCGGTGGCGGACGATGAATTGAAGGCCGAGCTGTTCCGCGACGGCGAGATGATTTCCAGCACGCCGATGACCGCGCTCGAGGGATCGAACGGCTTGCACGAGGCGGAGCTTCCCGCGCTGCCGCATTCCGGCCGCTATGAAATCCGGCTGCGCGGCAAGGAGGCGGACCGCCTGATCGCTGAGGATGGTGGCAATGGCGTGAGCGCGGGATTCCGGGTGGTGGGCTCGCGCGGGCCGGTCGAGCTTGCAGAGACCACGCTGAACCTGCCGCTGCTTTCCACCGTCGCGGACCTTTCCGGCGGTCGCGTGGTGAAGCCGGAGAATGCGGGCGAACTTGCCTCGCTTTTCATGAAGGAGACCAATGCGCGCAAGGAAGTGCGGGAGACCTCGCTGTGGGACAGCGGCTTCGTTCTCGCTCTCTTTGCCTTTCTTCTCGCGTCCGAATGGGTGATCAGAAGGGGCGGCGGACTTCCGTAAACCAGAATCAGGAGACATCCCATGAGCACTGAGCAGGCAAGGCAGGACATCGGCAAACGGCTCGCGACCGTGCGGTCGAGCATCCGCCGCGCGCAATGGCAGCGGGGCGGCTTGCTGCTGGCGACCGTCGCGCTCGGCGGCTTGCTGGCGATCATGGCGGCGGATCATTTCCTGGCACCGCTGCCGCTGGCCGCACGCTGGATTCTCTTCAGCCTCTGGCTGGCGGCGGTGGTGGTCGCGCTATGGGTCGGCCTGCGCCCGCTGCTGCGGAAGATCGGTTTGGTGCAGGTGGCGCGCTGGATCGAAGGCCGCCACCCGGAGATCGAGGAGCGCATGAGCACCGTGCTGGAGTTGTCCGGCGGCGATGCCGGTGCTTCCGCCGGGCTGATGGAGGAGCTCGCGCGTGCCGCGGGTGAGGATGTGGGCAAGGTCGATCCCAAGGCCGAGTTGAAGCTGGTCGGTGCCGGCCGTCGCTGGGCGAAGCCCGCCGCGGTGCTGGCGATCATGCTGGTGACGCTCTTCGTGCTGTGGCCGAAGGAAGCGGTGCGGCTTGTTGTGCGCGCGGTCGCGCCATTCAGCACGCTCGGCAATGCGGCGGCGGCGAAGTTCACCGTGGAGCCCGGCGACGTCGAGATGCTGGAAGGCGACGCCCTGCAGATCGAGGTCGGCTACGAAGGTCAGGCGAAACAGATCGAACTGGTGATGGAGATGCAGGGTGGCACCGAGATCGTGCAACCGATGCTGCCATCCGGCGACCGCTGGAACTACCGCATGGATCCGGTCCGGGAAGGCTTTCGCTACCATGCACGGGCCGGTCGCGGGGAGAGCGATTCCTTCACCATCACGGTATGGCCGTCGCCGATGATGCTGGAGCCGCGTGTCCGGCTCGGCTTCCCCGAGTATTCCGGATTGCTGCCGGAGGAGAGCCCGCTGGGCCGCGGTGTGGAGGCCGTGCGCGGCACGATGGTCACTCTAACAGGCAAGCTGAACACCGCGGTCGAGGAGGCCTGGATGGAGATGGATGGCAAGCGCGCCTTGGACGGCAAGGTCGAGTCGGAAGCAAGCGGCGGTCGCGTGAGTTTCGCATGGCAGTTGCAGAAGGACGGCAGTGGCGAGGCCGTGGTGTGGCTGAGGCACCGCCTGGGTCGCGAGGTCGAGGCGCTGCGCTTTCCCGTGCGGGTGCTGGAGGACCAGGTGCCGCTGGTGCGTTGGCTGAGTCCGATGGCAAAGGAACTGCGCGTTCGTCCCGATGAAGTGTTGGGCTTCCGTTACGAGGTCACGGAGGACTTCGGCGTGGCGGCGCTACAACTGGAGACCAAGACCTCCGGCAAGGAGCCGGTGCGCACAGCGCTGGACTTGCCGGAGAAGGTGCAGGGCCCGACGAAGCCGTCCCGTTTCCGCGGCGATGGCGAGGTGGCGGTGGGCGCGTTGCTGGAGCGCTGGCCCGGAGCACGGGAGATACGCATGCGGGTTCGCGCGGTGGACGGTCGTCCGAAGGATCTCGATGGCCCGGGTGTGGGGCATTCCGAGTGGCTCTTGCTTCGGATCGAGCAGAATGCCGAATCGCTGGCACGTCAGGAAATGCGGGCCGAGCACGACGGTGCCCGCGAGACGATCGAGAAGGCGATGCAGGTGACCCGCGAGGCGCGCGAGCGCATGGACTGGCACCGGGGCGAGATGCAGAACGAGGAACTGAGCAAGGACGCGAAGAAGCATTTCGAGGAAGCCCGCGAGCGTCTGGCCGAGGCGAAGGAGAATCTGGAGAAACTGGCCGAGCGGATGCAGGAGAGCGTCCATGCGAACAAGGCGGACGAAGTACGAAAGGCATCGGAGCAAGTCGCCGCGGCCCGGCAGGAACTGGAGAGCGCGCCCCTGCAAGACGGCCAACAGCGCCGCGAGGAGAAGCTCGACGGTGCCAGGGAACAGGCGGAAGCGGCGGTGCGGAATCTTGAAGAAGTGCGCCAGCAGATGGACCGCGACCGCCAGAAGATCGAAGAGCTCGCCCGCTTGCAGGAACTCGCCCAGCAGCAGCGCGAGCTTGCGCGGCAGGCCGAGAACCAAGCGACTGCCACGGCGGAGAACAAGCCTCTGCCGCAAGACTGGTAGGACCGCCAGCGCCGGATGGAAGAGGAACTGCGCCAGCAACTCCGCGAGCAGCCGCAAGCCCGCGCGGAGGCGATGCAGGAGCAAGCCGCGGAGGCCCGGGCTCTCGCCGAGGAAGCGAAGCAGTTGAGCGAGGCGCAACGTGCCTTGGAAGAGCAGGCGAAGCAGACACCCGCGAATGCGCCGATGCCCGAGCAAGCGGTCCAGCAATTGCGCGAAGCCTTGGCCAAGGAACAGGCGAAGATTGCGGAAGAAACCAGGCAGCAGGTCGCCGGGGCCCGGCAGGATCTGAGCAAGACCGCGGATGTTTTGCCGAAGGCCGAGGCTGCCACCAAGGAAGCGAGCGAAGCGATGGCGAAAGGCGAGGACCAAGCCGCCGCCGAAGCCGCGAAGGAAGCGGTGCAGGCCCTGGCCGAATCCAAGGAGGCGGCGCAGCAAGCGAAGGAGCAAGGCCAGCCGGAGCAAGGTTCTCCCGAAGCCGATCAAGCGGCGGAAGCCGGGCGCGCTGCGGAGATCGGCGAGCTTGCCGAACGCCAGGAGCAGGTGGCGAAAGCCCTTCAAGCGCTTGCGGAGGACAAGAGCGCGGAGGCACTTCAGGATCTTCAGGAATTGCAGGCCGCCGCCGCCGAGGAAATGGCGCAGGCCATCGCCGAGGTCCCTGAGGCCGAAGGCTCCGGGCACATGAACGAAGCCCGCGAGGCTTCGCGCCAAGGCAGCGGGCAAGCGAAGTCCGCCGCAGAGAAGAGCGCGCAGGGCAACCCGCGGGAAGCCGCGGGACAGCATCAGCAAGCCGCGAACAATCTCCAGCGCAGCGCCGAAGCCTTGAATCGTGCCGCCGAGGATTTCGAGCGCGGTGCCCGGCAGGCACAGGGCCAGCAACCCGAACCGCACCGCGCCCCGATACCGCCGCAGGATCTGGCGCAAGCCTTCCAAGCTGCATCGCGAGCCAACGGTGAAAAACAAGAGGCCACGCAATCGGCGAGCCAGGCGAACGAAGCCGCTCAAGCGCTTTCCCGCGCGGCGCAGTCCGCCCGCAACAGCATGCAGGGCCAGTCTCCCGGTCAGCCCGGCATGCCGATGCCCGGTCAGCCCGGCGGCCAAGCCGGGGAGAAGCCCGGGGAAGGCGAGCGCGCTCCCGAAGCCGATCCCGGCGTGCCGCCCGAGCTCGCGAAACTCGGCATCAGCGCGGCCGATTGGGAGAAGATCCAGGCAACCCTCAAGTCCGACGTCGGCGGCGGTGCCGCCGGGGTGCCGGAAGAGTATCGCGGCCTGGTGAAGCAGTACTTCGAAACGATGAGCGACGAATGAGATTTCTCCCGGTCCATCTTCTCTTCTTCGCCACGCTCGGGCTATGTGCCCAGGAGCCCGCGGATCCTGTCTTCGCCGAGTGGCGCGAGCGCGTTGATCCCGCCGTCGAGAGCGCCTTGGAATACCTCGCCCGCGTGCAGCGCGACGACGGCTCTTATCCCGAGAGCTACGGCGATTCCACCGGCATCCCGGCGCTGGCGGGCATGGCGATCCTTTCGAAAGGGCATCTGCCCACCGAAGGGCCGTATGTCGTCACATTGAACAAATGCATCGACTTCGTGCTCGAGCACCAGCGCGACAACGGCCTCTTCGAGAAAGGCAACGCGGGCAGCGGTCCGATGTATGCGCACAATATCTCCACCCTCTTTCTCTCCGAAGTCAGCGGCATGGTCGATCCCGCGCGGCAGGAGAAGATCGCCGGAGCGCTACCGATGGCACTCAAGCTGATCCTGAAAGCGCAGGCGGTGAAGAAGGACGAGCGGCACCAGGGCGGCTGGCGTTATCATCCGGGATCGACCGATAGCGATACCTCGTGCAGCGGCTGGGCGCTCATGGCCCTGCGCTCTGCCAAGCTGAATGGTGCCGCGGTGCCGGACGATGCCATCGCCGATGCGGTCGCCTACCTCGCCCGGCATCAGGACAAGAAGGAAGGTCACTTCGGCTACATGGACCGCAGCGATCACGCGCGCTCCTTGACCGGCATGGGCCTGCTTTGCCTGGAGCTCTGTGGCAAGCACGGCAGTCCGGAGACGGTCTCCGCCGCGGACTACGTGATGAAGACTTTCCGCGATTTGCCCGGCGACCAGTTCGAGTTCTACGGGAACTACTACAATGCCCAAGGCACCTTCCAGATCGGCGGGCGCTACTGGACCGAGTACGCGAACTGGATGTACGAGACTTACCTGAAGAAGCAGCAGGACGACGGCTCGTGGAACAGCCGCGAGGCCGGGCGCATCTACGGCACCACCATGATGGTACTCGCCTTCACCGTGCCCTACCGCCAACTCCCGATCTACCAGCGGGATGAGACGGTCGGAGAGGAGGAGTGATCAACGCGTCAGCGCCTGGGAGCGCGGAGCCTCCGGCCCGCAGAAGAGAGCCCTGAAGCGGAACTCGTCTTTGGGCGGGAAGGAAGATGGGATGGAAGGAGCGCAAGTCTCCATTCCGGCCGCGTGAAATGGAGAGCGTTGATCGTTGCTTCTGCGGGCCAGTGGCTCTGTAAAGACCGGGTACATCGTTTACACCTGTTCGGGGA
>CBFGPU010000117.1:0-7059 GCA_965650715.1 uncultured Haloferula sp.
CTGGTCGGTGTCTCCATCGCTCGCACCGTTCGGGTAGATGTTGACCTCGTCGCTGCGGCCAAGGTTGGCGGCGTTGTTCTCGACGATGTTCGCGGCTGCCAGGGCCGTTTCGCCCGGCTCGGTGTACCACGCTTGGATGAAGATCGCGTCGCTCACTTCGGTGATGATGGCGACCTCACCGGCATCCAGCGTGCCGATGCCGGAGAGCGAGGTCTCACCGATGGTGCGGGAGTTGTCGGAGAAGCTCCAGCCACTCATATTCTGGGAAGCGTCGCCGATGTTCGTGATTTCCACGAACTCGCCGAAAAGACCGGTGTACATGACCTCGGTGATACGGACTTGCGGAGCCGCCTGGGCGGCAACGGTAACGGCGGCGAGGGCCGCAAGGGTAGTGATGATGTTTTTCATTGGTATGCATTGCGACGGGTTGCTGTCGCGCCGCAATCCATACAATCCAACTTCATAACTCCTACCACATAATAGAAACACAATCGTTTTCAAAAATCATCTATATGACTGACCCCCACACCGTGGAACACGGGCCCGCAATTCCAGTCAGATCACCCGTGAAATCCTCAACTCCAACCCGACATCCCGCACCCGGCAGGAAAAATTCCAAGTCGTGGAACAAGCCGCGGCACATCGCCGCCGCCGATCTGCCGGGACCATTCCAATGGCGAAGGCTTCCTCCCTGTCAGCCCGCACGCTTGCAGGGACAAGATCCGCCGACCGCGGAACGACAATCACCCTCCTCCTCGTCGTCTTCCGCAGGCGGCGGATGCAAGGCGTGCCGAGGCTCGCAGGATAGGGCCAACAGTCGCTCGAAAAGATCCGACGCCAGCTTCCACGATTTTCCCCAGGATGGCTCCGGATTCCTCGCCACGAGAAGCGCCACCCTTGAGGAAACCCCCATCCTGAGATTCGAGGAGATCCATTCGGTGGAGACCGTCGTACGCAAGCGGATCGCCCGGCCAATCGCCCTCTTGCGCCAATCGTTCCTCCGGAGCCCTTCGAGACATTCGTAGGTCAAACCGCCGAGACAGAGCCCTGCCTTGAGAAGCCGCTGTGCCATTTCGGCCCCGTGGCTGCGCGCGCCAGGCGGAGGCGGGGCAACGGCGCCCTTCCGCTTGGAAAGCAGTTCGCCGCGGAACGAATCCCGGCCCAAGTACCACCCGCGCCTGAGCGTGGAGTGCAAGGTTCTGCCGCCCCCCGGAAGCGCGGGCCGCCCCCCCAGCCTCGTCGCGATGTCTTCCAAGTTCTCAAGGTAACGGAGCCTGTCGTCGCAGTCATCCGCGTCGAGCCCCATGTGGGAGAAACCCTCCGCCACGCGTATCCAAGGACGCCGCAGCGAAGAAGGCAGAAGGTAGTCCTTGAGGCTCGACCACGGATGCGCCGCGAGCTGCACCGCGGTCACCAGACCGGCACGGTATGCATTGAGGTGGACGTGATCGATGAGAGCCGACAGATGCTCATCCTCCTGAACCAGAACACTCTTGTAGCGACCGCCGAAAACGTGACCGGACCGGCCGCGACTCGCATTGAAGCGTTTGGTCCAGAAATTCTGGAACCATTTCATCCCGGCCACCAGGTTGGCTTCCGGTGTCCTGAGCACCATGTGATAATGGTCGGCCAAAAGCACCCATGCATAAATCTCCCAGCCCGTCCGTTGAACCAATTCGGCAACGAGGCTTTCGTGCGCATCACGGTCACGATCATCGATGACGATCGGTCGGCCCAGGAACCCACGGGCCGAACAGTGATAGACAGCCCCCGGTAACTCGATCCTCGATTGGCGCGGCATACTTTCCTGCTGATGCAAATCGACAAGAACTGACATCAATCCGCTGATTAGCACCATATCAATCAATGCGACATTTTTGCCCTATGTCGGATTTCAGTAACTGCAATGTTTTCAGTGTTCATCATAACATTCATGCCTGCGCGAAATAGCTCCATTCAATCTCATTTAGATTGCGCCGATCGATCCCGATGAGATCGATTTCGTAACTTTATTTTCATCCCAACCCCGGCCCGGCATTCCAGATTGGACGGATGAGACGAATATCATCCGCAGCCCTTCTGGTATCGCTCTTCTGCGCTTTCCGTCTTGCCGCGGCCGACATGATTCCCGCCGTTCCACCCCAAGCGGGCGACGGCAGCCAGGCCAGGGAAGCCATCGCCGCGTATCGTGAAGGCCGTCCGTACACCGCACAGGAACTGGCCCGCCCGCTGGCCAAGGAAGGAAACGCGGACGCCTTGTTTCTCATGGGATTCCTGCTCGAGTCGGCACTCGAACCGGTGCGCTTGTCGCGGGGACAGGCGATGGGCCGCTACTACCGGCAAGCAGCGGCGGCAGGCCACCCGGAAGCGGCGGTGCGCGGGCAGCTCGTTCTCCTTGCCACGGGCACGAACAACGAACGCAAGGCCATCACCGATTCCTTGGAATCCGCAGCGGCCCTTGGCGATACCCGATCGATGAGGATACTGGGCGAAGCGTGGCTGCGCGGCCTTGTGGACGGAAAGCCCGACGCGACAAAAGCCCTGCAGCTATGGACGGCAGCGGGAGAGGCCGGCGACGGGCCTTCGTTCCTCCTGCTGGCGAGGCTTCACGAAGGGGAATTCGGCACCCAAGGGAAGAAGGATCCCGGTGCCGCGATCGAATGTTATCGCCGGGCCGCGAAACACGGAGAAGCGGATGCCTGGATCCCGCTCGGCAGGCTCCTGCTTGCCACCGGCAAAGACGAAGGCCGCGAGTGGCTCGACAAGGCGCTCGATCAAGGGCTTGCAGACGCGCGGCTCGTGCTGGGCGACCACGAACAACACGTCAGGAAAGATCGCAAGGCGGCTTTCGATCAATATTCCAGGGGAGCCGAGGCCGGGAACAAACGATGCATGTATCGCCTCGCAAAGCTCCTCCTCGAAGATGGAGACGATCCGCAGAGGAATGCAACCGGACTGGAGAAGCTCCGCAAGGCTGCGGACGCCGGCGACCACGACGCCGCCGCCGATCTCGGCCACCGCCTGCTCGCCGCAGACCATCCCGACCATACGTCCGCCCGCCTCTATCTCCTCGCCGCCGCCATGGAGAAGGTTCGGAGAGCTCAATACGAATTGGGACTTCTCTACCTCGAAGGCAAGGGCTGCGCCGCGGACCCGGTCGCGGCGGTGGCCTGGCTGACGGAGGCGATGAAAGGGGGCGACGCCGACGTGCAATTCAAGCTCGCCACGCTTCACGAGGAAGGGATCGGCACCCCGGTGAACTATGCCAATGCCGGGGTTCTCTACACGCTGGCATGCAACAAGGGACATGGCCCCGCCGCCACGAGGATCGCCCGCATGGCCGCGGAAGGACTCGGCACCGAACCTAGCATCGCCAAGGCTTGGGCCTATGCCACGCTGGCCGTCGAACGCGGTGATCCGCACGCCAGAGCATTGCTCGCCGACTTGGAATCAAGCCTCGCTCCCGGGGACAAGCCCGCGGCAGAGGAGGCTCTGGCCGATCTCCGGTCCTCTGCCAAAGGACCTCAAGGCGGGATCAAGCGGTCACGATCCGCAGATTGAGATCGATCAGGTCATTGACCAGATGCCCGCCCAAGTTTCGGAAGAACTTCCCCGAGCCATAGACGACATTCCACTTTTTCCGGTCGATGGCGAAGGAGGCCTGTGCCGCCAGCTTACCGTCAGGCGTGATGCCGGCGCAGGCAGGGAACTCGACCGGCCGGGTGAGGCCCTTGAGAGTGAGCTCGCCTGAGACGCTCAGATTCGGCGCGCCCGGCGAAGCGCCGTTGACCGGGGAGGTCTGCGTGATGACGAAGCTCGCGTCGGGAAAGACTTCCGCATCAAAGAAATCGTCGCTGAGCAAATGGGCGATCAGAATATCGTGCATCGGACTGCCCGCGAGGTCGGAGCAAGTGATGCCACGCATGTCGAAGGTGAAACGACCGCCCGCAAGCCGACCGGCTTCGACGGTCAATTCACCCGTGCGCAGAGGGATCGCACCCTCGTGCTTGTTCAGGAGATTGCGCCCGGTCCACAGGACGCGGCTCTCCTTCAAATCGACCCCGTGCACCCCGCTCCGGATCGGCGGCTGGGAAGGAGTGGGAGCAACCTCTTCCACGGGAAACCCCGCCGCACGCCACCCACCCAGGCCTTCCCTGAAATCAAGAACCTCTGCCCATCCCGCCCGGCACAGTTTCTCCGCCGCCATCCGGCTTTCCAAGCTCCCATCGTCCGCGCCATAGACGCAGACAGGGCGGGAACGGTCGGGAGCAATCCCCTCCATGCGTTCCAAAAACGCCACTTCGAAGACGCAATTGTTCAGCGCCCCGGGAATCCTCCTGCAGGCGTGGTCGGAGTCCAAGCGGACATCGAGGAGGACCGGAGGCGCCGTGCTGGCCAATCGTTCCGAAAGTTCACGGGCATCAATGATGATCGAAGAGGACATCTCGCATGCCAGCCTCCAGCAAGAACCGAAAACACGCAATCAAGATGACTCGCCGGTCTCTCGATTTGGCGACGAATCCGGGGAAGTGATGGACGACAACGAATTCAAGATGAAGCCCGCACCCATCGCGCATCGATTCGAACGGTATCGCCCCGCCCTGCTGTCCATGCTGCTGCCCGGAGCGGTCGCAGGGGCCACCCCTTTGGAAATCGATGGCATCCCCGTCGAACTCGCCGTGCGCCCCGCCACCTCCCGTTGCCTGCGGATCACGCTCAGGCCGCTCGATGCCCCGGAGGCCCTCCCCGAGAATCCAGCCCTGATGAACCCTGCGCCGGGAGCACCGGCCTTGAAGCTCCGGCAAATCGACCAACCGGTGACCGCAAAGGCAGGAGATCTGGTCGTCACCGTTCATGCCGAGCCTTTCGAAGTCGTCGTCTCGGATCAAGACGGCGCGCCAATCCAGAAGCTCACCTTCGACAAGTCGGGCAGCATCCGCTTCCCTCTCGGCCAGCAGCCGGTCCTCGGTCTCGGCGAGGGCGGCCCGCGCGCAAAGAGCGGCCAGGATTGGCGGAAGGCACCGGTCGAGTTCGACCGCCGTGGTCGCCAGCACCGGATGGAACCCCGCTGGCAAGCGGATGCCTACGGTTCGCGCAACCCGGTGCCGCTGCTCGTGGGAACCGGTGGCTGGGGCCTCTACTTCGCCAGCCCGTGGGGACAGGTGGACCTCAGCCATGCCGAGCATGGGAGCTTCCTTCCCGTGGAACGGAAGGATCCCGCCACGATGCGGCAGAATCACGGCAACCAAGCCAAACAACTCGGCAAAGGTATCCCGCCGATGGAGAACTTCCTTCCCGGCTTCCGCGATGTCTTCGTCTTCGACGCGCGCGATCCCGGCGTCCTCATGAAGAGCCTTTCGACCATCAGCGGGAAGGCTGTCCTGCCGCCGAAGTGGGCGCTCGGCTACATGCAGTCGCACCGGACCCTGGAGGACGACTCGCAGATGATCGGGATCGTCGATACCTTCCGCGAGAAGAAGATCCCCATCGATGCGGTGATCTACCTGGGCACCGGTTTCACGCCACGCGGATGGAACAAGCCGCAGCCTTCCTTCGACTTCAATCCGGAGGTCTTCAAGCAAGCCCCGGAGAAAACGATCGGAGCGTTGCACGATCGCCACGTGAAGGTCGTCCTCCATGTGGTCCCCTGGGATCGCGACCGGATTCCCCTTCTCGATGACTCGAGGATCGGAAGCTACTGGAAGGAGCACGAAGGACTCGTGACAGCGGGCGTGGACGGATGGTGGCCCGACGAAGGCGACTGGTTCGACCTCCATGAGCGCATCAAGCGGCACAAGCTCTACTACGAAGGTCCCATCTCCACCCAACCGGATCTCCGGCCGTGGAGCCTGCATCGCAACGGCCACCTCGGCATCGCGCGGTGGGGCGGATGGGTCTGGTCGGGCGACACGGACTCTACCTGGAAATCACTTGAGGCGCAGATCGCCGTCGGCATCAACCACTCGCTCAGTATTTCGCCCTTCTGGGGATCGGATATCGGCGGGTTCTTTCCCACCGCAGAATTGAGCGGGGAACGCTAGGCCCGCAGGTTCCAAGTCGGAGCTTTCGGCCCCTCCTTCCGCTCTCACGGCAGGACCTGGTGGACCCGCCTGCCATGGGGCTGGGGCCTGGACACCTTGGGCCCGGAAGAGCATCCGCACTCGCCGGACAAATCGGCCCTCAAGGATCCGGAGATTGAAAAGATCGCGCGGAAGTATGCAGAACTGCGCTATCAGTTGCTCACGCTCAACTACACCCTCGGCTGGGAGGCCCGCGAAACGGGCCTGCCTCTGATCCGTTCGCTGTGGTTGCACTACCCGCAGGATCCGGTGGCAAGCAGCTTGGGCGACCAATACCTCTGGGGCCGGGATCTCTTGATCGCTCCCGTGTATCAAAAGGGAGCAAAGGCCCGCGAACTCTATCTGCCTGCCGGCGAGTGGCACGACTTCTGGTCGGGCCGGCGCCACAAAGGCAAACAGCGGATCGTTCGTGAGATCGATCTCGCCACGATGCCGGTCTTCGTCCGGGCCGGCGCGATCCTGCCCATCGACCCCATCCGCCAATACTCCTCAGAGGCCGTGAAGGAACCGCTCACCATCCGGGTCTATCCCGGCGCAGACGGACAGTGGCAAATGTATCACGACGACGGAGCGAGCAACGCCTACCTCAAAGGGGACTCTTCCCTCACCTCCTTCTCATGGGATGACCGTGCGAAGAAGCTCACCATCACCCCTGTCGTCTCGCCGTCCTATCGCCTGCTTTACCAAGGAAGCCTCAAGGTCGAGCTGATCGGCGTCGGGGAATCCAAGTCGGTCGATCTGAAAGGCGAACCGGTGTCCATCGATTTCTAACATTAGGGGATCGGATCACCGGTCTCTTCCGGGTGCGCCGACTTCGGCCGGCTTCTTCTCCCGCTCACGAAGTGAACGCAGCGGTGTCGCCGTCACCAAATCACCTCTCCCCCTCCCAGCCCGAGCTATCCGGCTGGACTCAAAATAGAAATATAGGCCCGGTGGGGTTCGAACCCACGACCAAGGGATTATGAGTCCCCTGCTCTAA
>CBFGPU010000118.1:0-6997 GCA_965650715.1 uncultured Haloferula sp.
TCCCCCAGGGAAGCGGCCTCCGGATAAACGGATAAAGGCTGGGGCTGATCAGGCTTCCAGAATCTGATCCAGCACGTAGGGCAGGATCCCGCCGGCGAGGTAGTAGTCCACCTCGGCAGGGGTATCCAGGCGCACCTTGAGCGGGAACTCCATGCGCGAGTGATCGGGCAGGTGAGCGATCAGAAGGGCGTCTTGCATCGGCTTCAGCTCGCCGGCGATGCCGGTGATGTCGAAGCGGGCTTCGGCGAGGCCCTTCACCTTGTCGTAGTCGTCCTTGTGGATGAAGTTGAGCGGCAGCACGCCCATGCCGATCAGGTTGGAGCGGTGGATGCGCTCGAAGGACTTCGTGACCACCGCGGAAACCCCGAGCAGGCGGGTGCCCTTCGCGGCCCAGTCGCGGCTACTACCCATGCCGTAGTCCTCGCCGCCGATGATGATCAGCTTGGTGCCGTCGGCTTGGTAAGCCATCGAGGCGTCGTAGATGAAGGTCGGCCTCGCACCGGCCACCGCTTCGATCGCTTGGTCGGGAGCGGAAACCTCCGCGTTGCCGAAGTACTGGGTGTAGCCGCCTTCGATGCCGGGGCACATCAGGTTCTTGATCCGCACGTTGGCGAAGGTCCCGCGGGTCATCACGCGGTCGTTGCCGCGGCGGGCACCGTAGGAGTTGAACTCGGCCTTCTCCACGCCGTTCTCAAGCAGGTACTTGCCCGCGGGCGAGGTTGCCTTGATGGAACCGGCAGGGGAGATGTGGTCGGTGGTGACCGAATCGCCGAAGATGCCGAGCGGGCGGGCGTTGAGGATGTCGCCGACGACCGTCGCGCCGCCATCGAAGAAGGGCGGGGACTGGATGTAGGTGGACTTCCCGTCCCAGGAATAGGTCGCGCCCGTGGTGCCCGAGATCTCGGCCCACTTCGGATTCGCGGAGGCCAAGTCGCCGTAGAGCTTCTGATAGACGGTGGGCTTCAGCGCGGCGGCGAGCTGCTCCTTCACTTCCGTGTGGGTCGGCCAGAGGTCCTTGAGGAAGACCGGATTGCCGTCCTTGTCATTGCCGAGCGGCTCGGTGGTCAGGTCGATATCGACGCGGCCGGCGAGGGCGTAGGCGACGACGAGCGGCGGGCTCATCAGGAAGTTCGCCTTGATCGAACCGTGCACGCGGGCCTCGAAGTTGCGGTTGCCGGAAAGTACCGAGGCGCAGACGAGGCTGCCTTCCTGGATCGCGCCTTCGATCGAGGGGTGCAGCGGACCGGAGTTGCCGATGCAGGTGGTGCAGCCGTAGCCGACGGTTTGGAAACCGAGCTGGTCGAGTTCCTTCTGCAGGCCGGTGGCTTCGAAGTAATCGGTGACCACGCGCGAGCCGGGAGCCAGCGAAGTCTTCACGTAGGGCGCGACGGTCAGACCGAGCGCGTTCGCTTTCTTGGCGACAAGGCCCGCGGCGATCATCACGCTCGGGTTGCTGGTATTGGTGCAAGAGGTGATCGCGGCGATGAGGATCGAGCCGTGCGCCAGTTCGAGATCGCGTGGACCTCCGGAGAAGAGGTCCTCGTTCACCGTATCCGGGGTCGGACGGTTGGAAACCATTTCCACCTCGTTGCGCGGACCGCCTTCGAAGGCCTTGTGGTTGGAATCAGTCGAGAGCAGGGAGTCCACCGACACGCCCGCTTTCTCGCGCATCGAGAGCTTCACCCGCTTGTCGCGCTGGTCCGCGGTGAGGCCGAAGCCGCCGGTGGATACCGGGGCGGTGAAGAGCGTGTCGAAGCTCTCGCGCAGCGCGGTCACGTCGATCCGGTCTTGCGGGCGCTTCGGGCCGGCGACGGACGGGACGATGCTCGCAAGGTCCAGCTCGAGGAGATCGGTGTAATCGCACTCGCCCTTGTCCGGGATGCCGAAGAGACCCTGCGCCTTGTAATAGTTCTCCACCGTGGCGCAGAGTTCCTCGGAGCGGCCGGTGCCGCGCAGGTAGCCGATCGTCTCGTCATCGACGGGGAAGAAGCCCATGGTCGCGCCGTACTCGGGGGCCATGTTGGCGATCGTCGCGCGGTCGGGCAGGGAAAGAGCCTTCGCGCCCGGCCCGTGGAATTCCACGAACTTGCCGACGACCCCGTGCTTGCGGAGCATCTGGGTGATGCGGAGCGTCAGGTCGGTCGCGGTCACGCCCTCGGCCAGTTCGCCGTGGAGATAAACGCCCACCACTTCCGGCACCAGGAAGGTCACCGGCTGGCCGAGCATCCCGGCTTCCGCCTCGATCCCGCCGACACCCCAGCCGACCACGCCCAGGCCGTTGATCATGGTGGTGTGGGAGTCCGTGCCGACCAAGGTGTCCGGATAATAGACCCCGTCCTTCGAAAGCACCCCCTTGGCGAGGAATTCAAGGTTCACCTGGTGGACGATGCCGATGCCCGGAGGCACCACGGAAAATGTTTCGAAAGCCTGCTGGCCCCACTTGAGGAACTCGTAGCGCTCGCGGTTGCGGATGAACTCGATCGCCATGTTCCGGTCCAGCGCCGCCTGCGAGCCGGCGAAATCGACCTGCACCGAGTGGTCCACCACCAGATCGACCGGCACCAGCGGCTCGATCTTCTCCGGCTTGGCACCCCGCTTCACCGCGGCATCGCGCATCGCCGCCACGTCCACCAGCAGCGGCACGCCGGTGAAGTCCTGCAGCACGATCCGGGCGACGGTGAAGGGGATTTCATACTCGCCCGGCGTCTTTGCGTTGTAGTTCGCGAGGTTGGCCACGTCCTTTTCGGTCACCTTCCGGCCATCCACGCAGCGGAGCACGGACTCCAGCACGATGCGGATGGACACCGGCAGCTTGGAGAGATGGGGAAAGCCCTGCTCGGCGAGCGCGGGCAGGGAGTAGAACTTGCCGTCGGCTCCGGAGCCGGTCTTGAAGGTGCGGAGTGTGTCCATGGAAACGGGAATGTCTGATGACGAGGCACAAAGGTCCGAGCCGGGCAGCCCCGGTTCGCGCGCGGGAGGGTAGGTATGGGGGGCGAAATGTCAAAAAGCTTCCCCGACCACGGAAAAAGCAACCATTGGGGCGGGATTGCAGGTTGAGCAGCGCCGGTGCCATGTCCTAGCCTGCGCCATGCAAAGATGGCTCGCCACATTGGGGATGACTTGGGTTCTGGCTTCCTGCGGCGGCACGGGGATCCCCGCCAGCGGCGACATGGCAGGCGGCCCGGAGCCCGCGGAGGGCGGCATTTCCGAGGTGCCGAATCCAACCCCCGAAATGGCAGCCAAGAGCGGGACTTCGCTCGATGTGCTCAAGCGCGGGAACGAGACCTACATCCTGCAGTGCGGGCAATGCCACCACTACATGTTGCCAAAAAAGGTCGATACGGAGGACTGGCAGGACGTGATGCCGAAGATGATCCGTCATGCCGGTCTTGCCGCCGAAGATGAGAAGGCGGTGCTCGCCTACGTTCTCGCGGTGAAAGCTATGTAAGCAACAAGGAAGCCCGCGTTTGCAATGCGGGGAGTCTCGGAAATCCGTGGTCCCGGGCCCGTTCCCGGCTATTGCTCCGGGCCTTCGATTCATGTTAGGTTCCCGAATATGAAGAAAACGCTTCCGGTTCTGGCCTTTGCCTTGCTCCCGGCCTGCGCCCCCTCGACGCCGCCGGTTCCGGATGCCGCGATGTCGACCCGCGCCAAGGTAAAGATCGAGACGCTCCGGCACGGACATACCGTTTACCTTTCCCACTGCGGTCGCTGCCATGAATACATCCTTCCGAAGGACGTGAGCCGTGCCGATTGGCACGTGGTGGTTCCCGGGATGTCTTGGAATGCCGGCATCTCGGCGTCGGATGAAAGCGCCCTGACCGCCTACATCCTGGCCGCCAAGAAGTGAATCCCGCCTTGGAGCTGGCGCAATTCGCCTTGGTCATGGCGCTCGGGCAGTTCAGCCCCGGGCCGGACATGATCCTGCTCACCCGCACCGCGCTCGCCGAGGGCGCGAAGGCCGGCGCCATCATGGCGCTGGGGATTGCCACCGGGCTCGTGATCCACACCTCCATCGCGGTGGCGGGGATGGCCGTCGCCTTCGAGCGGAGCCCGCTGCTGCGGAAATGCGTCGCTTGGCTCGCCGCAGCGTACCTCTTCTGGCTCGCTTGGTGCCTGCTTCGTTCCGCCTTCACCCGCCCCGCACCCTTGGCGGGCAGATCACAGGATGCGGTCGCGACCGGGAATCCCTACCTGAAGGGCCTGGTCTGCAATCTCCTCAATCCCAAGGCCGTCTTTTTCCTCGCCGCGGTGTGCGCGCCTTTCATGCGCGGCGGTCACCCTTCCTGGTGGCCCTTCGCGATCATCGGCGTGGTGGTGGTCCAAGGAGGCGCGCTTTGGGCGCTCTGGGCCCGGCTTCTCCAGTGGACTCCCTTGCGCTCCCGCTACGAACGCTCGGCGCGCTGGATCGACGGGGCCTTCGGCCTGGCCCTTGCCGCGCTCGCCATCAAGCTGCTGCTGGGCACCTGAAAACGAGAAAGCCCCGCCGGGTGGTCCGGGCGGGGCTTTCGGAAAATCCGCAGCTCAGTTGAAGGCCGGTGCCTTGTGCTGCTTGAAGTAGCCGTTGCCCACATACATCGACATCGGCTCGTAGTCCGGCAGCGGACCGGCATCCGGCGGCAGCGGGATATTGCCGAGCGTGGCATCTTCCGGCTGGCTGCCGGCGATGTTCACGGGCGTGCCCACCTTCACCAGCTGGTAAAATTTCGGGGCGAGGTTTTCGTGCATGCGGATGCAGCCGTGGGTGCAGGGCGTGTGCTTCACCCAGCCGGTGTGGAAACCATAGTTGGCCTTGAACTCGCACCAGTAGGGCATCGGCGTGCCCTTGAAGGACCAGCCGCCCGGCTTGCTGGACAGCATGGTTTTCTTCACGGCATTCCCCGTGTAGGCGTAGCCGTGGGTATTCGCCCGGTGCATGTGCTCCTTCTTGAAAATCGTGAAATTCCCCGAGGGCGTGCGCGAACCGGGAGCTCCCACCGAGACCGGCATGACCAGCAGCGGGCTACCGTTTTCCATCACGTACACCCGCTGCTTGGAGAGCGAGACCTTCACCTTCACGGCGGACGGGTTCGACGGCTTCTTGGCCGGGCGGTCGTACGACTGGTAGGCGGCGAGCGATCCGGAACTCGTGCTCGTCGTGGTGCAGGAGGAGAGCAGACCGGCCGCGATCGCGGCCCCGGCAAGAAGGATAGGTTTCAGCAATTTCATGTCGGCTACGTTCGCCCTAGCATCCCAAGATCTCCGCCGAGTGCAAGTCCTCGCGTCTGCGCTCTTTCACCGGCTCCGCTCCCACGAAGTCACCCGCCCGTTCCGGAACAGCACGCTCGCACGGCGATAGGGCACGTAGGTCACCTCCGGACCGTACCCCACGCCGTAGAAGTGGTAGGGATTGTGCCCGTAGTACGGGCCGAAGCGCCCGTAGCCCCAGCCGAAAGAGCCGAAATACCCGTTCGAATACGCCGGGGTGGTGCCGTTGTAGTCCCAGCGAAGGGTTCTCGCGCTGCCTTCGTAGCCCTCGTACTCGCGGCTGGCCTTGCCCCAGGCGAGGTAAACGGCATCCGTCCCCATCCCTTTGTCGATCTGGCCTTGCCGCACCAACTCCTTTTGCTTCGGGGGCAGCGCGCTGAACATTGCGGGTTGCGCGGCGATGCGGGCCTCCGGGGTGGACGGTGCGCAGGAGGCAAGAATCACCGCCGAAAGAGCGGCTGGCAGCAGCATCGATTTCATGGGTCACGCCATACACCCGCTCGCGTGTACCTGCAAACTTCCGCCCTCGCGAAAAAACAGCGGCGAACTCGCTTGCCAATCTTCAACCGGGGAACGCAATCTCGCGCCGCAAACGTTCCCTCTCGCCATGTCCGACCTGCTCGAAGACGACGATCTTTCCGCCGCCCTCAAAAAATGCCCCGAGTGGGAATTCGAAAAGAAATCGATCACCCGCACGGTCGAGTTCGAGGAATTCATGGAAGCCATCGATTTCGTCAACGACCTCGCCGAAATCGCCGATGAAGCGCAGCATCATCCCGACATCCGCATCCGCTACACGAAGGTGACGCTGGTCCTCACCACCCACGATGCCGGCGGCGTGACCGAAGCCGATATCGAGCTCGCCCAGCGGATCGACAATCTCGTCGACTGAGCGGCGATCCGCCCTCCATCCCTTTCGAAAAAGCCCGCACCCGCGGGCTTTTCCTTTGTGCGGCCACCGGGAGGTTACCGCGGCATCATCAACTCATTGTCCTTCAGGCCGGTCAACTCGCGCAGGCCTTTCAGGAGCCGTGTCAGGATCAGGAAGAGAATCCCCATCAAGGGCAGGCCGATGACAAGGAAGCCCGCCCCCGTCAGTTTGGCCACGATCGCATTGTATTCCTGCAGCGCGCCTACGGCCTTTTCATTGAAGCCGCGGAAGAACCACAGCGCCAGGCCAAGGTTCAGCAACGAGCTAAGGAAGAAAGAGCCGGCGAAGAGACGCGTGGCTTCGTGCAAAAGCATCGCGTAGCGCGCCTGCTCCTGGCGCTCGACGATCCTGGACTCGATTTTTGGGATATCGAAAATTGTATCGTTATAGAGGAAGACCCGGACGAGCGGGGTACCGGATCTCTTCGAGTACAGGATTGCGAAACCGAGGATCAAGGGGATCAGGGCTTCCTTGATCCCGAAGAAGATATCCGCATTCGGCTTCACGGTGCCGTCCTTGTTCCAGAGATACAGCGTCAACCCGCCGGACAGCAGCACGGAGACAAGACCCAGGGCGGAGAAGAAGTTGCCCTTCCGGGTCTGGATGAAGTGCCAGATCCCGTAGCCGAGCGGTAACGCCAGCGCGATGACCATCGCCCACAGCGGTCCGATGTGCCATGGCCGCGCCGCCTTTCCGAGCTTCTCCTGGATCGCCGGATCCTTGCTCAAAAAGCTGAGCACGACCACCGGCAACAGCACGTTGATCAGGATGTTCGCGAGGGGGTGCTCTTGCTTGGACTTGGTCTCGGGCATGGGAATC
>CBFGPU010000119.1:0-6967 GCA_965650715.1 uncultured Haloferula sp.
CGAAACCAACACCAAGGACGAGAAAGCGCGCTACATCGCGGCCGCCTTCTCCGGGTGGGAGTTGGTCAGATTGGTCGATTCGGCCAGGTCGGAAGCGAGGTCGTAGAGTTCGGTGGAGTTATCCGCGTGGTTGCGGATGAACTTCCAGGTTCCTTCGTGGAGGATCGAGAAGTGGTCGTTGTTGTGGCCGTGGGGGTAATGGGTCACAAGCCATTGCGGACGATGGTATGTGGTTTCACCCTTCAGGTAGGGGCGCAGGTCATGGCCGTCGAAGGTGGGGATGTCCTTTGCTCCTGCCATGCCGAGCAGGGTGGGAAAGAGGTCGGCGAGGGCAACGAGGTCGTCCGTGCGCGAGCCGGGTTTCACGGGCAGCGAGGACTGGAGAGAGTTCCCCGGAGAAGGCTTGGCCCATGCGGCGATCATGGGAACGCGGACGCCTCCCTCGTAACGCATGGCCTTCTTGCCGCGTAGCGGGGCGTTGCCGGAGACGATGGGTTTGTCGTTGTTGTTCGGGATCGGAGCATCGCCCCCGTTGTCGGAGAGGAAGACCACGAAGGTGTCTTCCGCGATGCCCAGTTCGGCAAGCTTCGCGAGGATGTCGCCGAGCGAGCGGTCCATGCCTTCGATGAGGCTGGCATAGGCGCGCTGGGCGGGAGGAAGGTCGGAGTAATTCGCGGCAAAGCGGGGATCCTCCTGGAAGGGAGAATGGACGGCGTAGTGGGCCATGTAGGCGAAGAAGGGTTTGTTGCCCTTCGTCGCGTCCCCGATGGCGGCACAGAATTCCTGCGTCAAGACGTCCGTCAGGAAGGCATCCTCGCCATGCCATTTCTCCAGGCCGGTGACGTGGTTCGCGCCTTTGCCGAAGTGGTCCTTGGCGAAGTAGGAGGCGGGATGGCCGATCTCGTTGCCCGCGATATTCACGTCGAAGCCGATGGATTTCGGATCTTGGGCGAAGGCACCCTGGCTGCCGAAGTGGGCCTTGCCGCAGTGGATGCTATGGTAGCCGGCCTCGCGCAGGAGCGAGGGCAAAGGCCTCTCGGTGGCGGCCATGCCGGTACGGAGCCACCCGTCCGGCGAGCGGAGATGGGGCACGTCGTGGTCGCTATTCTCGGCGCCGGTCGGGCTGGTCCAGTTCGTGACGTGGTGGCGGGCGGCGTTCTTGCCGGTCATCAAGGTGACGCGCGAGGGTGTGCAGACCGGGTGGGCGTAGGCACGGGTGAAGATCATGCCGCGTGCGGCGAGCGCTTCCATGTTCGGCGTGCGGTAGCGGCGGTTGAGGTCGCTGGTCACGGGCTCGCCGACGGCGTTGCGGGCGAAGGGAAGCGAGGTGTCCTGCCAGCCCATGTCATCGACGAGGAAGACGAGGAGATTGGGGCGGTCGGCCGCCAATGTGGGCCTGGCGAGAAGCAGGAGGATCGGGAGAAATGTCTTCATTCTGAGGGCATTCGCCGTCGAGCGGTTGCTTCGGCAAGGAGATTTCGCCTTTCCACAAACAACTTTCGCAACCCGGAGGGCGGGCGGAGGTTTCTTTAATCGCTACCGCACTCTTCCTGCCATGCTCCCGGCCGCACCTGACGAATGGACGATCTTCGAAGCCGCGCACTTGCTCCGCCGCGCGGGCTTCGGCGGATCACCGGATGAAATCAAGGTCTTCCATTCGCTCGGCCGGAAGCAGGCCGTCGATGCACTGCTGGCGCCGGAGGAACCGCTGAACGCCTTTCCGTTGCCGGCGTGGGCGGACCGCGGCTCGGCATCGGCCGAGGCGCGCGAGCGGGCGATGGAGGTTCGCGAGATGCGCGAGGAGACGCGGGAAATGACGCCCGAGCAGGCGGATCGCACCCGCCGCCAATTCAACCAGCAGCGGCAGCGCGAGGCGCGCGCCCGCTCTCTCGAGGCGCAGGACTGGTGGTTCAAGCGGATGCTGAAGACCAAGGCGCCGCTGCGCGAGAAGATGGTGCTCTTCTGGCACGACCATTTCGCGACCTCCTTCCAGAAGGTGAAGCAGCCGGTGTTGCTAATGCAGCAGAACGAACTTTTCCGCCAACATGCGACCGGTTCGTTCAAGGAGCTGACGCATGCGATCGTGAAGGATCCGGCGATGATGCTCTACCTCGACACGCAGAATTCGAAGAAGGGCAAGCCGAACGAGAACTTCGCCCGCGAGGTGATGGAGCTCTTCACCCTGGGCGAGGGCCATTACAGCGAGCAGGATATCAAGGAAGCGGCGCGGGCTTTCACCGGATACCAGATCAACCGCCTGACCGGCGCGGTGGTCCACAACAAGCGGCAATCCGACACCGGCGAGAAGACGATCTTCGGGCGCAAGGGGCGCTACGACGGCGACGGGGTGGTGGATCTCATCTTCGAACAGAGCGCCGCGTCCCGCTTGATCCCGCAGAAGCTGTGGGAGTACTTCGTCGCGGAAAATCCGCCGAAGGACGGTGCGGAAGCGCTCGCGAAGTCGTTCCGCGACGCGGACTTCAAGGTCGAGCCGCTACTGCGGGAGATCTTCCTTTCGAAGGCCTTTTACTCGGAGAAGGTGATCCGGGACCAGATCAAGTGCCCGATCCAGTATCTGGTGCAGATGTTCAAGGAACTGGAGCTTTCCGGCGCGCCGAACGCGTACCTGCTGAATGCCCAGCAGCAGCTCGGCCAGGTGCTCTTCATGCCGCCGAACGTGGCGGGCTGGGATTGGGGCAAGGCCTGGATCAACACCAACACGCTCCTTTCACGCTACAACGTGGCCGGTTTCATCACGAAGGGGTCGCAGGAGTCCGAACCGCCCGATGGCGATGACGGGATGATGGAGATGGAGGACCGGCGGCGGGCGCGGATCGGCAATGCGATGAAGCGCGCCGAACGTGCCTGGGCAGGCCCCGATTACGACAAGATCGCTCCGCGGCCTCTGCGGGATGATCCCGAGAAGCTCATCGATTCGCTGGTTTTCCGTTTCTTCCAATCCCCGCTGGGCCCGAAGGAACGCGAGACCTTCGTCGAATACGCGCGCTCGAAGAAGGGCGTGGTCTTTACCAACAAGGAAACCGGTGAGCTGTGCCACCTGATGCTGAGCACGCCGCAGTACCAGCTCGCTTGAGGCTCGTTGGAAGTTCCACGATTTAAGTTCCAAGATTCAAAGAAAGGCAGATCCTCCGATGAAAACGAGACGTGAATTCCTCCGCTCCACGGTGCTGGGCGCTTCGGCGACCTGGACGGTGCCGATGTTCGTCGAGCGCACCTTCGCCGACCTCCACATGGGCGCGCGCGACCTGGCGACGCAGCCGGTGACGGGCAAGGATGGTACGGTCCTGGTCGTACTTCAGCTCGCGGGCGGCAACGACGGCTTGAACACGCTGGTGCCTTTCACCGACGACGCCTATCACAAGGCACGGCCGCGTCTGGCGAAGAAAGAGAAGGAGATCATCACCCTCAGCGATCACGTCGGACTGAACGCCTCGATGCCCTACCTCGGCAGCCTCTTCAAGGAAGGCAACCTGGGCGTGGTGCAGGGCGTGGGCTATCCGAACCCGAACCGCTCGCACTTCGTCTCGACCTCGATCTGGGAAACGGCGGATATTGCGAACCGCTCGAGCACCGGATGGATCGGCCGCTACTTCGACAACGCCTGCTCCGGAGCCGATCCGACGGTGGGGATCAGCTTGAACAAGACGCAGCCCGAGTCCTTCGGCGCGCTCAAGAACCCGGGCGTCTGTCTGAGCTCGCCCGAGCTCTACCGCTGGATCCACGGCGGCGGCGAGAAGGCGCAGGCCGAGGAGTTCTTCGCGTCGCTCAATTCTCCCGAGGAGGACGATTCTCCTGCCGATGGCGCTTCCATCGACATGCCGGCGGGCGGCAAGGTGGGCGGTATCGAGGGCGAGGGGAACCTCGCGTTTCTCGAACGCGTGGCGATGGACGCGCGGGTGAGCTCGGCGAAGATCCTGGAGCTCGCGGCGAAGCACAAGACGAAGGTTGCCTACGAAGGCACGCCGATTGCCCGCAGCCTGAACATGGTTTCGCGGCTGATCGCGGGGGGGATGCCGACGCGCGTTTACTATGTCAGCCATGGCGGCTTCGATACCCATAATCAGCAGGTCAATTCCCATGACCGCTTGCTTGGGCAGCTCGACCGCGCGCTGAAATCTTTCTTCGCCGACTTGAAAGCACAGGGTAATGCGGAGCGCGTGGTGTTGATGACCTTTTCGGAGTTCGGCCGTCGCGTTTCGGAGAACGCGAGCGCGGGCACCGACCACGGCAGGGCCTCCTGCCTCTTCGTCGCGGGCGAGCGCGTGAAGGGCGGGCTCTACGGGAAGTATCCTAGCCTGACCGATCTCGATCAGGGCGATCTCAAGCACACGGTGGATTTTCGCGGGGTGTATGCCTCGGTGCTTCAGGGTTGGCTGAAAACTTCCGCGAAGCCGATTCTCAAGGGCGACTTCCCGACGATGCCGATCATCGGCTAGCCGGTTCGACCCCTACTCGAAATGGGGAGCTTTGCGTTGCAAGCAAAGCGCGCGGCCTGGTGTATTCATCGGGCCATGAAACCCGTTCTTTCCTCCGTCTTTGCTGGTGCCCTTACCCTCCTCGGTGCCGGCGCGGCAGAGCCCGTCACCGCCGCAAAGGTGGGCTCGCAGATGGTCGTGCGCTCCGGGGACCGCGAGATCCTTCGTTACCAAGCCGAGCCCGGGGACTTCCCCCGGAAGGACATCAAGGAGATCTTCCGCCGCGGTGGCTACATCCAGTCGATTCATTCTCCCTCCGGGAAACTCGTGACCGACGACTTCCCCCCGAATCACATCCACCATCACGGCGTCTGGAGCCCGTGGACGAAGACCGGGTTCGAGGGTCGCCAGCCGGACTTTTGGAACATGGGCGATGGCAAGGGGCGGGTGGAATTCGTCTCGATCGGGAAGACATGGGCCAAGGATGGCAAGGTGGGGTTCCAAACGAATCACCGCTTCGTGGACATGATCGCGAAGCCCGAGAAGGTCGCTTTGCTGGAAACTTGGGATCTCACCGTGGGAAGCGATGGGACACGCAACATCATCGATCTGACCATCACCCAGAACTGTGCGACGGATTCCCCGCTCAAGCTGCCAGAGTATCACTACGGCGGCCTCGGCTTCCGCGGCAACCGCGCTTGGGACGGCGCGGCGAATTGCAAATTCCTCACCGCCTCCGGCATCACGGACCGGCTCAAGGTGAACACCGCTCGCGAACCCTGGTGCTGGGTCGGGGGTACGGTCGAGGGCGGCACCTGCGGCGTGACCATCCTCTGCCATCCCTCGAACTTCCGCGCGCCGCAGCCGATCCGCGTGCATCCGACCGAACCTTTCTTCTGCTACGCACCGCAGCAAGGCGGCGCGATGGAGATTGTGCCGGGCAAGCCATATGTCGCCCGCTACCGGATCGTCGTCGCGGACGGCGACCCCGACCCCGCCGCTGCCGCCAAGTGGGCAGAGGAATACGCCGCGGAAAAGTAGATGCCCACCTCTCCGGGGGGATGCTTGACGCTTGCCCGCCCGGGAAGGGAAGCTCGCGGCGTGACGGAAGACATGCAGGCGAAGATGGAGCGCGGGTTGGCGCTGTTCGACCTCGATGGCACCCTCATCGCTTGGGACACGCAGGTTCTTTTCTGCGATCACGTCTTGCGGAAGGAGGGTTGGCGGCGGGCCTACCTCCTGTTTTTCGCGGCAATGCTTCCGGCGGCGAAGATCCTCGGTGACGAGGGCATGAAGCGCGTCTTCCTGAGCTACCTTTGGGGTGTGGACCGCGACACGCTTGTCGGGTGGACGCACGATTTTGTCGCCGGATTTTTCCCGGGCCGCTGCTATCCGGAGATGCTCGCCAAGCTGCAGCGGCACAAGGATGAAGGGCACCTCACGGTCCTCGCCTCGGCGAGTCCCGAGTTTTATGTCCGGGAGGTGGCGCGCGTGCTCGGGTTCGATCTCGCGCTGGGAACTTCCATCGAGGATGCCGAGAAGATGCGGCTTTTGCCCGACCTCGTGAATCACAAGGGAGCCGAGAAAGTACGAAGGATCTCGGAGATCCTTGGTGAGCCGCCCGGAGGGATCTGGCCGCGAAGTCACGGCTACTCCGACAGCTCGGCCGACCTGCCGATGCTACGCTGTTGTGTGGAGAATACTTTGGTGAACCCGTCGCCGCGGCTCACCGGGATCGGTGTGCCGCACGGATGGGAGATCGTGCGGCCGGCAAAGCCGTGGAGCGGCCGGGGCGGACATGCCTGGGAAATGTTCCGGCGGGCCACCGGCTTGTGAGCCGATCGAAGAAGCGCCGGCCTGCGTATCAAAATAGCCCGGGAGATTCGGGCTGCACGCTGGCCTTCACGGGCTTGGCCAAGATCGCGTCGATCCTCGTCAGCAGGTCCAGCGAGGGAGTGACTTCTTCGTCGAGGACCTCGCGCAGGTAGCGGCTCCAGTGGTCGGGCGTGTTGCCATCGTCGCGGGACAAGATCAGGGCGATCTCGCTCAAGCGACCGCTTGCCGAGAGCAGCTTGCGCGTGCGGCGCAGCCAGGTCTCGAGATAAGGGCGGTCCGGCTTCGCGGGAAACACGCCCGCTTTTAGACCCGCTTCACGCATGCGGCAAGGCCGATCGGCCTAAGCCGGCTCGACCTGGGCCACCGCCATTGCGGCCATGCCTTCACGGCGCCCCACGAATCCCATCGTCTCGTTGGTGGTCGCCTTCACGCCGACGCGTGCCGGATCGAGTCCGAGCGCGCCGCCGATGTTTGCCTTCATAGCCTCGCGATGAGGCAAGATCTTCGGAGCTTCGGCTACCAGGGTACTGTCGATGTTCACGAGACGGAAGCCCTGCTCGGCGCAGAGGGCCGCGGCCTTCTCCAGGATCTTCAGCGAGGAGATGTTGAGGCATTCCGGATCGCCCGGCGGGAAGTAGTGACCGATGTCCGGCAGCCCGAGGGCACCAAGGACCGCATCCGCGATAGCATGGCAC
>CBFGPU010000120.1:0-6905 GCA_965650715.1 uncultured Haloferula sp.
TTCCAGGATGCCGAGACGGCCGCTGGCGGCTCCGGGCGCGTAGAGCTTGTCGATGCAGAACTCGGCACGGTGGGTATTCCCTGTTAGATCGGTCAGCATGTTCCGCAGGACGCGGTCCACCATCCATGGTGGATCCCCGGTTTCCGGAAGCTGGCTGAAGGCGATCTCCAGTTCGAAGAGGCGATCCTCGCGCCCTTCATCCGCGCGCGGTGCCTGGCTGGTGGGGCCGAGGAAGAGCCCCGAGAAGAGATAGGAAAGCCCCGGATGATGCTGCCAATAGGTGATGAGGCTGCGCAGCAACCCGGGCCGGCGCAGGAAGGGGCTGCGCTCCGGCGACTCGCCGCCGAGCGTGACGTGGTTACCACCGCCGGTGCCGGTGTGACGTCCATCGAGCATGAACTTCTCGGTGCCGAGGCGGGAGAGGCGCGCGGCCTCGTAGAGGGTCGTGGTATTCTCCACCAAATCCCGCCAATTGGTCACGGGATGCACGTTCACCTCGATCACGCCCGGATCGGGAGTGACCTTGATACGCTCGACGCGGCGGTCCCAAGGGATCTCGTAACCTTCGATGATGACCGGCAGCTTCATTGCCGCCGCGACGTTCTCCACCGCTTCCAGCAGGGTGAGGTAGTGCTCGAGATGCGTGACTGGAGGGAAGAAGACGTGCAGCTTGCCGTTCCGCGGCTCGAAGCAGAGGGCCGTCTGAGGCACGCCCTTTCCCGTGTCGGCAGCCTCCGGTGCGGCGGGGGTGAAACCGACGCCCGTCTGAAGCGTGCACCCTGCCGGGAGAATCGCACCATGCGGGGGAAGTTCCCCTTTCGGTTCGAGCGGCGACGCCTCCAGCAGGGCCTGCTGCGAGCGCGCCTCTTCGGGAGGTTTGGGCAAGGAATCCAACGGCAAGCGGAAGCCCATCGGCGAGCCGCCGGGAATCAGCGACATGCGGCCCCGGCGGAAGGTCCAGAGCGCGCTCTTCCAGGTGTCCTGCTCCGCATCCCACTCCACGGGAAGCACGAATCCCGTCGGCTTCGAGAGCCCGCGGTCGAGCAGCGTGGCGAGGTAGCGGCGCTCCAGCGGGTCGTCGAGATCGGCCGAATACGGATCGACATTCGGAGGCAGGGTGCTTTCACGCCAGGCATAGTAGAAAGCATCCTCGAACCCCGCGATGAGGTGTGCCTGATTGCAGCCGAGCTGCCGGGTGACCTGCGTGGCGAAGCGCCTGGCGTCCTCGATGCCGTGGCCGGGATTCGAGTTCGGATCGGCAAGCAGGCGCTCGTCCTTCCACAGCGGCTGGCCGTCCTTCCGCCAGATGACCGTGTAAGCCCAGCGCGGAAGCGGCTCGCCGGGATACCATTTCCCTTCTCCGTAATGGAGCAGTCCGCCGGGACCGAAACAGTCCTTGAGCCGGCCGAGCAGATTCAGCGCGAGCTTGCGTTTCGCGGGACTATCGGCGGAGATGTTCCACTCCTCGCCTTCCATGTCGTCGATCGACACGAAGGTCGGCTCGCCGCCCATGGTCAGAGCGACATCGCCGGCCTCGAGAATCTCGTCCACTTTATGTCCGAGCAGGTCGATGGCGTCCCACTCGGTGTCAGAATAAGGCTTGGTGACGCGCGGATCTTCGTGGACGCGGGTGACTTCGTTCGCCCAGACGAACTCGCTCTCGCAGGGATCCACGCCCCCGACGACGGGAGCCGCACTCGCGGGCTCCGGCGTACAGGAGAGGGGAATGTGTCCTTCTCCGGCGAAGAGCCCGGAAGTGGCGTCCAAGCCAACCCAGCCCGCACCGGGGATATACACCTCCGCCCAGGCATGGAGGTCGGTGACGTCCTGCTCCACGCCGGAAGGACCGTCGAGCGCCTTTTCGTCGGCCGTCAATTGCACCGAGTATCCCGATACGAAACGGGCCGCGAGACCGAGATGCCGGAAGGCCTGGACCAGCAGGTAGGAAAAGTCCCGGCAGGAACCCTTGCCGATCTCGAAAGTCTGCTCGCAGGTCTGCACGCCCGCCTCCAGACGGATGACGTAGCCGAGCGCCTGATTCAGGCGGGAATTCACGTCCACCAGAAAGTCGATCGTGCGGCGCTTCTCGCGCGAAATGGTGCCGAGCCACTCCATCAGGCGCGGGCCGCTTTCGCGGATCTTCAGGTAGGGCGAGAGCTCGTGCTTGAGGGCCGGAGGGTAGTCGAAGGGCCAGTTCTCGGCATACTCCTCAAGGAAAAAGTCGAAGGGATTGATGACCGTCATGTCGGCCACCAGATCGACGACGATCTTCAGGCCGCGGGTCTTTTCCGGGAAGACGACGCGGGCATTCCAGTTCCCGAAGGGATCCTGTTGCCAGTTGATGAAGTGGTTCGCGGGCTCGATGCGGAGCGAATAGGCAAGGATCGGCGTACGCGAGTGCACGCAGGGCCGCAGCCGGATGACATGCGGCGTCAGGTTGACCTCGCGGTCGTAGCGGTACTCGGTGAGGTGATGAAGGCCGACGCGGATTGCCATGGATGCCCCCATGAAGCGCCCGCCATGCCAAAACATGCAAGGACCGAAGCAAGGCGGGAACGCCATTGCCCTTTCCGACCGCCGGTAATGCCGGGCCAGCCGGCGGAGGGTCGGCACGGACTCAGGCCGAGACCGTATCCTTGCGCCGCCGGAGCATCTCCTTGAGCCACGCCTTCACGGCCGCGAAGCCGCGGGCGAAAGCGTGGTCCCGGACGCCGTGGCACCTCATGTGCCCGGCAATGGCCTCCTCATGTCCGCGGTAGCGGGGCAGGAAAAGCAGCACTTCCACTTCCGCGGCATCGCCCCCGTGCTGGACCAGCGAGGGCGAGAGCAGTCCCTTCGCCACCAACCGGCTGCCGTCCGGGAGCGGCACGCTGCGTTCGTCCAAGATGCACCAGCGGCGATAGCGGAAGACTGTGGTGCCATCTCCAAGCACGACGAGGCGTCCACCCGTTCGCGCGGGCAGGCCGCCGAGACGCCCGAGGGTAAAGGCATGCGGGGCGTCCGGAGTCGCGCGACGCTTCCCGCGGCGGGGCAAAAGGATGTCTCCCGCGAAGCGGGCGCCGAAGATGGCGAGGCGCAGGGCGGACGGCGCGAGCCATGCCGCGACAGCGATGATCCCCAGGCAGATCAAAGCGGCGAGCCAAGGGGCGATCGCGTAGATGAGACCGACCGAGGCCAGCAAGGAGGTACGCGCGATTTTCAGAACCGCATCCACCGTGGAGAAGGGAGAGAGGATGATCAGCACGTTGATCGCGTGGCTGCAGATCCAGACCAGCAGGAAGGCGAGGATGGAAAGCGGGAGAAAGAGCCACAGGACATCGACCCCCGCGAAGGAGGCAGCGACAAGCGAGGCCGAAGGCACCACCACTTCCGGATGCTCCGCCTTGAAGTGCTCCGCCATCTGGCTCGCGACGACCGGAACGAAGGAGGCGCTGGCGACGGCCGCGCTCGCCTTGTTCTCGAAGAGTTCGACCATGTCGAAGGGCTTCTTCAACACTCCGGGGAGTGCGGTGCCCAGCGAGTCCTTGAGGAAGCAGAGGCCGAGGATCACGAATCCCGTACCCCATGCCCATGGCTGGCAGAACCATGGCAACCGGTGCCGGGCGGATGCGGACGTCTGCCAGTAGCGCCAGGCACCGACCGAACTGACGCCCAGCAGCGGGGAGATCGCGACACCGGTGATTTCGGTGATGCCCTGGCTGAGGGCGACACCGGGAAGATACTGCTCTTGCTTCGCCGGAGCAACGGGTGCTGCCTCCTCGACCTCGACTGTCTCGGCGCGCAGCGGAGAAAGGAGGACGAGAGCGAGGAAAACGACCGCGCGGCAGAGGGATCGGGCGGGATTCATGGCGTGGCTTATATCAGGCTCGCGGGCGACCGGCCATTTCAGAGTGAGCCCGAGGCATTGCAATCGAGGGGCGATTTTCCACTCCCGGTCAGAGATCGATCGCGGAACCAACGGCGGAGGCAATCCCCTCCAGCACGGCCCCGGCGAATTCCACCGAGGCCTCGGAACTGAGGTTATCGAGGATGCTCTCCATGGTGCGGCGGACGCCGAAAATGGAGAAAAGGAGGAGCAGGATGCCACCGACGACCATCAGCGCCTGGACGGAATTCGCATCGCTGGGCCAGCCGCATGCACCCGAGATGATCATGGCGTGGGCGATGACGGCGACGATCATCCTTACCGACAGCGGAACGATCTGAACTTTCACCGCGCGCAGTTCCGCTTCGCTCAAAAGGTGGTGCCGGCGCTTCGCAACGCGGATCCCGGCTTTCACGGCACGGCGCTGGAGCTTCTCTTCGAGAGGCGTCATGGAGGCACTATGAGCCACCCAAATGAAGATGGGGAAGCGCGGAGGAGATGATGATGAATAATCCATGAACCCAGGCATTTGCCTTTCCCGCAGACGGGATCGGAGTTGGACTGAGGGGGTCGTGGAAAGCGTGACCTGGATGTCTTGGGAAATCCCGCGCTGGGCCCTGATGTGGGGTATCGCCGTCACGATGTTCGCCATGTTGAAGGGCCTGAGCCTGCTCTGGGCGAAGGGTGCAAAGGCAACGTGGTGGAAGCTCGGGGCTTATCTGCTGCTGTGGCCGGGAATGGACGCAGGCTGCTTCCTTACAGGAAGATCGAAGCGAAGGCCGGATGCGGGCGAGTGGACCGCCGCGGCGGCGAAGACCTTGATCGGGATCGGGCTGATCGTGCTTTCGCAGACGCCCTTTACCCCTCTGGTCAGCGGTTGGATCGCGATGGTGGGAATCACCTTCGTCCTGCACTTCGGCAGCCTTCATTTGCTGAGCTGCTTCTGGCGCTGGCGGGGAATCGATGCCCCGCCGCTGATGAACCGGCCGCTGGCCGCGACTTCGGTGTCGGCATTCTGGGGTCGGCATTGGAACATCGCGTTCCGGGATCTCACGCATCGGATGGTCTTCCTTCCACTCCTGCGGAGGGGCGGTGCCAGAACCGCGCTGATGGGGGGCTTCGTCTTCAGCGGCTTGATCCACGAGCTTGCGATCACGGTGCCGGCGGGAGCGGGATATGGCGGGCCGATGATCTTCTTCCTCCTCCAAGGGCTGGCGGCCCTGGCCGAGCGATCGAAGACCGGGAAGCGGATCGGCCTTGGCAAGGGCTGGCGCGGCTGGATCTTCACGCAGGGCTCGCTGCTCGCGACCGTCGCGCTGCTTTTCCCGCCGCCTTTCGTGCTGCGGATCATCCTGCCCTTCTTCGATTTCCTCCATGAACTTGCCTTTTGACATTCCCCTTCCCCTGGCGATCCAGGCGGCGGGAGCGTTGCAAATCTCGATCCTGATCGCCTCGGCGCTGGTGCCGCAGCAGTTGAACTGGAAGGAGGTCTTCGCGTTGTTGCCGAAGCTTCACCGGCAAATGTACTGGATCTATGGTATTTACACGGCAGCAGCGATCCTGGCGCTGGGGCTATTCAGTCTCTTCGCCTCCGCCGATCTCGCGGGAGGCAGCCGCCTGGCGAAGATGGTGTGCGGGGCGAACGCCCTCTTCTGGGGCATCCGTCTTTGCCTGCAAGGCGTCATGGATGCGAAGCCCTTCTTGACGAAGTGGTGGCTCACGGCGGGCTATCATTTGCTGACCGTGCTGTTCCTCGCCTTCGCCGCGTTTTACGGTTGGCTGGCGTTGCGGTGATGGGGATGCTACTTGGCAGAAGCTTCCGACCATGAGATCCGCACTTCTCTTTCCACTCACCCTGGTCGCCATGGCCGTGCTCGCGCGCGCCGAGGAAATCCGTGTCGCCGCCGCGGCCAGCCTCGCCGAGGCGGTGACCGAGATTTGCGCTGCCTATGAGAAAGAGCATGGCAGCAAGGCGACGCCCATCTTCGCGGGTTCGAACGTGCTTGCCCGCCAGATCGAGGAAGGTGCTCCGGTGGATGTCTTCATCTCCGCGGATGAAGCGACGATGGAGAAGCTCTCGAAAGCGAGGCTCGTAAAGGAACCTTTCCCTCTTCTCACGAACTCCCTCGTGGTAGTCGTGCCCGACGACTCGTCCGCCAAGATCGAGGCTGCCGCGGACCTTGGGAATCTCAAGCGCATCGCCATTGGCGATCCTGCTGCCGTCCCCGCCGGGGTTTATGCGAAAGCATGGCTCGGGAGGGCGGGCTTGTGGGAACGTATCGGCCCGAAGTGCGTGGCGAACGAGAACGTCCGCGCCGCGCTTGCCGCGGTGGAATCCGGGAATGTCGATGCCGCGATCGTTTACAAAACCGATGCGGCAGTTTCCAAGAAGGCGAAGATCGCGTGGACGGTCCCGGCCGGAGATGCTCCGGCAATCGTCTATCCGGTCGCCGTCTGCAGCGAGAGCAAGCACGCCGCGGAGGCTGAGCGGTTCGCCGCCTACCTGAAATCGGAGAAAGCCGCAGCGGTCTTCATGGCCCGGGGGTTCGGGATCGCGGGGAAGTAAGTTTGACGCGATAGCTACCATGGCTCCCGTACTTCAAGCATCGGATTGCCAGTACCCCCGAAACCCGGTTTGATGCTTCCACTCCGGCATGCCAAGCGACGATATCAGGCTGATCCTTTTCACCGTGGGCATGTCCGCCCTCGCCGTGATCGTGTCGCTGCCGTTCGGCCTCGCGCTGGGCTGGTGGCTGGCGAGGAAAAACTGGCCGGGCAAGGCACTGGTCGAGACGCTGGCGATGCTGCCTTTGGTGCTACCGCCGGTGGTGACGGGCTTGCTGTTGCTGAAGCTTTTCGGGCGGAGGGGGCCGCTGGGGCCGTGGCTGGAACGGGCGGGAATCGAGGTGATCTTCACTTGGAAGGCGGTGGTGGTCGCGCTGGCGGTGATGGCCTTTCCCCTGCTCCTGCGCTGTGTGAGGACGGCCTTCGAAGAGGTCCCGAGGCATCTGGAGGAAGCGGCGGCGACCTTGGGGAAGAC
>CBFGPU010000121.1:0-6898 GCA_965650715.1 uncultured Haloferula sp.
GCCCCACCGTCTCCCTTCCCATGACGCTCGGCAGCGACGGCCTCACCTACACCGCCACCATTCCTGGCCAATCCGCTGCCACCGTCGTGCGCTTCCACGTCTCAGCCACCGACAGCCTCCTCGCCAGCTCAACCTTCCCCGCCGATGGCGCGGACTCCCGCGCGCTCTACCAAGTCAACGACGGCCTCGCCGCGACCAACGGCCGCCACAATCTCCGCATCATCATGGCCCCCGCCGACGAAGCCTTGCTCTATCAGACCAACAACCTGATGAGCAACGAACGCCTCGGCTGTACCGTCATCTACGACGAGCACGAGACCTACTACGACGTCGGCGTCCGTCTGAAGAGCAGCCAGCGCGGTCGCCCCGTGGACTCCCGCGTCGGCTTCAGCGTCGGCTTCAACCGCGACCAGCTCTTCCGCGGCGTCCACCGTACCGTTTCCATCGACCGCTCGGAGGGCCAGAATCCCGGCTGCCAGGAAATCCTCTACGACCACATGATGTACGCCAGCGGCAGCATCCCCGCCGAGTACAACGACCTCTGCAAGGTCATCGCCCCGAACCCCGCCCACACCAGCTCCGCCATTCTCCAGCTCGCCCGCTATGGCGATGTCTTTCTCGACTCCCAGTTCGATGGCGGCAGCGATGGCACCGGCTACGAATACGAGCTGATCTACTATCCGCTCACCACCGATGCCAACGGCTTCAAGCTGCCCCAGCCCGACAATGTCGTCGGCACCGACCTGACCAATCTCGGCAGCAGCAAGGAGAACTACCGCTGGAACTTTCTCCTCGAGAACAACGAGGACGTCGACGACTACTCGCGCATCATCGCCGCCTCGCAACAGTTCGCGAAATCCGGCACCGCCTTCGAAGCCGGCCTCTCCGACATCATCGACATCGACCAATGGCTCCGCGCTCTCGCCTGCTCCTGCGCCAGCGGGGCGGGGGACTCCTTCTACGCGAATGCCAATCACAACGGGATCTTCTACGCGCGCCCGGACGGACGCGTCCTCTACTTCCCGCACGACATGGATTTCTCTTTCAGCGCCACCCGCGACATCTTCGAAAATTCCGAGCTCCAGAAGCTCGTCGCCGATCCCCTCCGCAAGCGCATCTACCTCGGCCACCTCCACGACATCTGCACCCGCGTCTTCAACCAGACCTACATGCAGCCGTGGACAATTCACTACGGCAGCCTGCTCCCCGGGGAGGACTTCAGCGCCCACCTAAACTACATCACCACGCGCTCGGACTACATCCTCTCGCGCGTCGATCAGGAGATCGCACCGCTGACCTTCGCCATCACCACCAACGGCGGCGCGAACTTCACCACCGGCACTAGCCCGGCCATCCTCGCGGGCAACGGCTGGGTGGACATCCGCAACATCCGCCTCGCCGGTTCCACCGTGCCGCTCCAGGTCACATGGACCACGGCCACCACCTGGCAGATCGCCGTGCCTCTCACCTTCGGCTCGAACGTGATCTCCCTCGAAGCCCTCGACTTCGCCGGCAACGTCGTCGGCACCGATACCATCACCGTCAACAACACCGGTGGCATCCAAGTGCCTTCGCCGACCACCCTCGTCGTCTCCGAGATCTACTACAATCCCCCCGGCAGCGTCGAAGACACCGAGTACGTCGAGCTCATGAATGTCTCACCCACCTTCACGCTCGACCTCAGCAACGTGAACTTCAACACCGGAATCACCTGCTCTTTCCCCGGCAATACCCACCTCGCGCCCGGCGGCCGCATCCTCTTCGTGAAAAACACCGCCGCCTTCAATGCCGCCTTCGGTACCGGCAAGCCTATCGGAGGCACCTTCCCGAACAGCCTCGACAACTCCGGCGAACAACTCGTCCTCCGCCGCGCGAACGGCACCGTGCTCCACAACTTCACCTACCTCACCACGCCCCCATGGCCCGTCGAGGCAGATGGCGACGGCTACTCGCTTGTCCTCGTCAATCCCACCTCCGCCCCGCCCCATGGCGATCCCCTGAGCTGGCGCGCCAGTGCCGTCGCCGGCGGCTCCCCGGGCCTCGCGGACACCGAGAGCTACGCCTCGTGGAAGGCCGCCAACGGCAACCTCCCCGACGATGAGGACGCCGATGGCGACGGCATCGGCAACCACCTCGAATACCTCCTCGGCGGAAACCCCGGCGTCGCCGAGCAGGACCTTGTGCCCCTCCTCACCATCGAGCCGAACGGGGCCTTTCTCATGTCCGTCACCCGCCGTGTCGCCGCGGAGAATGCCTCCGTCCTCCCGCAGTCATCGACCAATCTCTCCAGCTGGGCGACCGCCACGGGCTACCAATTCCTCTCGAACGAACGCCTCCCCGGCACCCCCGCGCGCGACCTGCTCACCTTCCGCGTCGTCCCGCCTGCGAACGACCCCCGCTTCTACGCCCGCTTCTCCTTCACGCCTTGAGATCGACTCCTCGCACATCAACGGCTTTAATCGGCGCGCGTGCGCGAACTGATCCTGAATGAAGAGATCTACCAACGGGTGATCGGCGAACTCGTGCCGCAGGCGCGCCGTTTTCTCTGGATCGTCACCGCCGATATCAAGGACCTCCACGTCCCCACCGGAAGACGCTCCGTGCCTTTCCTTAAGGTCCTCGCCGACCTCGTCGAAAGCGGCGTCGCCGTCCGCCTCATCCACGCGAAGGAACCCGGCCCCCGCTTCCGCACCGACTTCGACCGCTACCCCGTTCTCCTCGAAAGCGACCTCTTCGAGCGCGTCCTCTGCCCCCGCGTCCACACCAAGGCCGTCATCGCCGATGGCAAGCGCGCCTTCGTCGGCTCGCCCAACCTCACCGGTGCCGGCATGGGCGCGAAGCATCCCGACAAGCGCAACTTCGAAGCCGGCTTCCTCACCGACGAACCCGTTGATCTCAAGAAGCTCGCCGCCTGGGTCGATGAACTCTTCCTCGGCGAATTCTGCGGCCGCTGCCGCCTCCGCGACCGCTGCCCCGATCCCCTTGACGCCCATTAAACCTCGTCACCTTCCCGCGACTACGTCATCCTGCCCCCATGGCTCCCGCCTCGACCCTCCTCCGTCGCATCGCCCTTTCCGTAGCGGCCTGCCTCTCCCTCGCGCCTCTGCATGCCGAGCCCGACCATCCCCTCAAGCCCCTCCTCTGGAAGATCGAAGGCCCCGCTGTCGAGAAGCCCGCCTACCTTTTCGGCACCATCCACATCGGCAAGACCGCCGCCGCGAAACTCCACCCCGTCGCCGAAAAAGCCTTCAACGAATCCACCTCGTTCCACGCCGAGTGTTCCTTCGATCCCGCCACCCAGACCGCTTCCATCGGCATGGTCACTCGCACCGATGGCAAGGAGCTCTCCGAATCCATCGGCCCCGATCTGTCCAAGCAGGTCGAAGCGGAGCTCAAGCACATCAACCCTGCGCTCGATACCACTCCGTTCCAGACCGTGAAGACCTGGTATGTCGCCTACATGCTTCCGATGCTCTCCTACATGCTTGACGGCTCGATGCCCCTCGACATGGACCTCTGGAACCGCGCCGAGAAAGCAGGAAAGAAAACCGCCGGTATGCAGACCCCCGAGGAACAGGCCATCGGCTTCCAGGAACTCACCGAGGCCGAACAAACCACCCTCCTCAAGAACACCCTCGCCTCGATGAAGAAGGCCCGGAAGGAGAAGAAGGATCCCATGGCGGATCTCGTCACCGCCTACATCAGTGGCGATGTCGAGCGCATCGAGGCGGAGGCCGCCAAAACCATCGAGGAAACCTTCCACGGCGAGGACAAGGAACTCGGCGAGCGCATCATCAAGCGCATCCTCACCGATCGCGATGCGATCATGACCGATTACATCGATGCCGCGTTAAAGAAGTCCCCCGCCGAGATCCACTTCTTCGCCGCCGGTGCCGCCCACTACACCGGCAAGGAAAGCGTCCGCGTCCGCCTCGAGAAGCGGGGCTACAAGATCACCCGTGTCGAATAAGGCGGGGACCCCTCTCTGAGATGTTTGGCTGAGGGCGGCCTAACAAATCCCCGCCACATTCTCTCGTCCCGCCACCTCCGCCACGATCCCGTAGCTCCGCTTCCGGTCTTCATGCCGGTAGAATCCCGAGTGGATCATCAGCTCGTCCGCCTGCGTGACCTCCACCAGTTTCTCCAGCTCCTCTCGCACCGTCTCCGGCCCGCCGATCACCGCCGCGCCGAGATGCTCCTGCACCGCCGCCTTCTCCGCCGCGCTCCAGCGTCCGTCCAGACTCGTGATCGGCGGTGGCACCGGCGTTGGCGCATGCCGGATCAAGTTCAGCACCTGCTGCTGCACCGATGTCGATAGAAAGCGCGCCTCCTCGTCGCTCCCCGCCGCGATCACCGGTACGCCCACCATCGCATACGGTTCCGGCCAGCGCCCGCTCGGCTGGAAGTTCGTCCGGTAAATCTCCAGCGCTTCGAAAAGCAGGCGTGGCGCGAAGTGCGCGGCAAACGCAAACGGCAGCCCCAGAAACGCCGCCAGCCTCGCGCTGAAGGTGCTCGATCCCAGCAGCCACACCGGCACGTTCGAATTCGCACCGGGAATCGCCTTCACCCGCTGCGCCGGATTCGGCCTTCCTAACAGGGCGATCAACTCCTGCACCTGATCCGGAAAATCATCCGCCGCATTCGGATCGCGCCGCAGCGCCCGCGAGGTCGTCTGGTCCGTGCCTGGCGCACGTCCCAGTCCCAGATCGATCCGCCCCGGATACAGTGCCTCCAGCGTCCCGAATTGCTCCGCGATGACCAGCGGCGAATGGTTCGGCAGCATGATCCCGCCCGACCCCACCCGGATCGTCTTCGTCCCCGCCGCCACATGCCCGATCAGCACCGCCGTCGCCGCGCTCGCGATCCCCGGAATGTTGTGGTGCTCCGCCAGCCAGAAACGGGTGTAGCCCAGCGCCTCCACATGCCGCGCCAGATCCACGCTGTTGCGAAAGCTATCCGCGACCGTCCCGCCCTCGATGATCGGGGATAGATCGAGGACCGAGAGCGGGATGTCGCGGAGAGTTTTCATCGGAAGGCGGAAAGGTTGTTCGGAAAGGATTCAACGCAATCGATCAACCGCGGAATCGTGTGGTGGTGACTACGGAATCAGAAGAAGCACCTTCGGCCCAAATCTCATCCATTCCGGCCGGACTGTTTTATCTGCGTGCATCCCGTCCATCTGCGGTTGAATTCTTTTGCTGTCTCACGCCACCTGCGCGACTTCCTCCATCGCCGGATAATCCGTGTATCCCTCAGCCCCCTTCGCATAAAAGGTCGCGGCATTCGGCTCGTTCAACGGCACCCCCGCCTTCAACCGTTCCGGCAGGTCCGGATTGGAAATGTACAGCCTGCCATACGAAATCGCATCCGCCTCCCCCTTCCCTAACAAATCCTCGCCCTCTTCCTCCGTCAGCTCCTGGTTGGCGATGAAGGCCCCCGTGAAGGAATTGCGGATCCCCTTGCTGAACCGCGGCGACTTCAGCGCTTCCCGCACGAAGAGAAAAGCGATCCCCCGCGCGCTGCACTCGCGCGCGACATGGGCGTAAGTTGCGGCCGGATCCGAGTCGCCGTTGCCGTTCTCCGGCAGGGCGGGGGAGAGATGCAGCCCCACCCGGTCCGCACCCCACACCGAGATTGCCGCATCCACCGCCTCGAGCATGAAACGCGCACGATTCTCGATGCTGCCGCCATAGGAATCCGTCCGTTTGTTGGTCTCGTCGTTCAGGAATTGGTGCGGCAGATACCCGTTCGCCCCGTGAATCTCCACCCCGTCGAAGCCCGCTTCCTTCGCGTTCTCCGCCGCCTTGCGATAGTCTGCGATGATCCGCGGAATTTCCTGCAACTCCAGCGCCCGCGGCACCTCGTAGGGCTTCTGCGGTCGCAACAAACTCACGTGTCCCGGCTGCGCCAGCGCACTCGACGACACCGGCTGCTCCCCGTTCAAATAGTACGGATCCGAGATCCGCCCCACGTGCCAGAGCTGCGCGATGATCCGTCCACCCGCCTCGTGCACCGCTTTCGTCACCAGCTTCCATCCTTCCACCTGCTCGCGCGACCACAGGCCCGGCGTGTCCGGATAACCCACGCCCATCGGCGAGATGGACGTCGCTTCGGACAGGATCAGCCCCGCGGTCGAACGCTGGCGATAGTACTCGGCCATCAGCGCGTTCGGCACGCGGCCTTCGCTCGCCCGGCAGCGCGTCAGCGGTGCCATGATGATACGGTTCGGCAGCTCCCAGGCGCCGATCTTCACAGGTTGTTGCAGCAGTGACATGATTCTGAAATTCGTGGTTCTCGTTCTCTAAATCCCAAAGCTCCGGTCGTCCCGTCGTCAGAAGGCGCTTCTCACCAATCCTCCATCCACCCTTAACGCCGCCCCGTTGATCGCGGAAGCCAGCGGACTGGAAAGAAACGCCACAAAGTCCCCGATCTCCCCCGGCTGGATCAGCCTGCCGATCAGCGAGGTCGGCCGGTTCTCCGCCATGAATCGCTTGCCCGCTTCCTCCAGCGAGGCACCGGGGAAAATGTCTTGGATGAACTTCGCCACCCCTTCCGTGAGCGTCGACCCCGGAAGTACGGCATTCACCGTAACCCGCGATCCCTTCGTCAGCTCCGCCAGGCTCCGCGAGATGGAAAGCTGCATCGTCTTTGTCGCGCTGTAGTGCGCCATCTCCGGCGCGGGCGTGATCCCTGATTCGCTCGAGACGAAAAATACCCGCCCCCAGTCGTTCTCCAGCATCTTCGCCAGGTAGTGCCGCGCCAACCGCACTCCGCTCATGATATTCACCTCGAACATCTTCTGCCACGCCTCGTCGGTCTCGTCGAAGAATCCGACCGCCTCGTAGATGCCCAGGTTGTTCACCAGGATGTCCACCTTCGGAAAGGCCTCGATTGTCGC
>CBFGPU010000122.1:0-6891 GCA_965650715.1 uncultured Haloferula sp.
GTCACGGACAACAGCGGCCTGAGCGGCTACGACGACATGACGGTGACCGTGGCCCCCGCGGCGAATGCGCCGGTGGTGAACGCGGGCGTGGACAAGACGGTGACCCTGCCGGGCAACTCGGTGTCGCTCAGCGGCACCGGGACGGATCCGGAAGGGGCGATCCACGCTTACCTGTGGAGCCAGCTTTCGGGCCCGAGCTGGGCCACGCGCGCCGGAGAGAGCACGCTGAACTTCACGGCGTCCAACCTGATCGAGGGCACGTACGTGTTCCGGCTCCGGGTTTACAGCGAGAGCGGGATGATCGGGGCGGACGACGCGGTGGTCACGGTAACCGGGGCAACCGGCCTGCCGGTGGCGAGCGCGGGCGAGGACAAGGCGATCACGCTGCCGACTTCCTCGGTGGTGCTGAACGGCAGCGGGACCGATACCGGCGGCTCGATTTCGAGCTACGCCTGGACGCAGGTTTCCGGTCCAAGTACGGCGGGTTTGGCAGGAAACGCGACGGCCAATCTCACGGCTTCGTCGCTGGTGCAGGGCAGTTATGTCTTCCGCCTCACCGTCACGGACAACAGCGGGCTGACGGCATCCGACGATGCGACGGTGACGGTTTCCGCCGCCTCGGGTGCGCCGGTGGCGAACGCCGGGGTGGACAAGGTGATCACGCTGCCGACTTCGTCGGTGGTGCTCAGCGGTTCCGGCACGGACACGGGCGGATCGATTTCGAGCTACGCCTGGACGCAGGTTTCCGGGCCGAACACGGCGGCGCGTTCGGGCCAGACGACGGCGACGCTCACGGCATCCGGGCTGGTCCAGGGGACCTATGTCTTCCGCCTGACGGTGACGGACAACAGCGGGCTGACGGCTTCCGACGATGCGATCGTGACGGTGAACGCCTCCGGCACCAGCGGGCAGGCGGTCACGGCGCTGGTGCTGATCAATGCGGACACCGATCTGGACATCGGCCCGATGACCACCGGCATGACGATCGACCTGGCGGTGACACCGAACCTGAGCGTGAGGGCAGAGACCTCGCCCTATCCGGTCGGCTCGGTGCGGTTTTCCTACGACGACAACAGCAATTTGCGCACCGAGAGCGGGCCGCCTTACGCCATCAACGGCGACGTCGGCGGGGTGGACTACACCGCCTGGGTGCCGGCGCTTGGCACCCACACGCTGACGGGCACGCCATACACACAGTCCGGCGGCACCGGCACCGCGGGAACGCCCCTCTCGGTCGTCTTCACGGTGATCGACAGCGCCAGTTCGGGACTTCCGATCGTAAATGCGGGGGCGGACAAGACGATCGTGCTGCCGACTTCCAGCGTGAGTTTCAGCGGCAGCGCGAGCGATACGGACGGCAGCATCGCCTCGCACCTGTGGACGCAGGTCAGCGGCCCGAACACCGCCACGCTTGCCGGGGCGAGCAGCGCGAACCTCACGGCATCCGGGCTGGTGCAGGGCACCTACGTGTTCCGCTACCGGGCGACGGACAACGCGGGCAACGCCGCGAGCGACGAGGTCTCCGCCTTCGTGCTGCCGGACAGCGGCGGCACCGCGCAGATCACCGGGGAGCTGAAGAAGTGGCACAAGGTCACGCTGAACTTCGCCGGCCCGACGACGAGCGAGAGCGCCACCCCGAATCCGTTCACCGACTACCGTCTCAACGTCACCTTCTCCCATCCCGGCACCGGCAAAACCTACGTGGTGCCCGGCTACTTCGCGGCGGACGGGAATGCGGGAAACACCTCCGCGAGTTCGGGGAACGTCTGGCGGGCTCACTTCGCTCCGGACGAGACGGGAGTCTGGACCTACGCGGCCTCCTTCCGCAGCGGATCGAACGTGGCCACCACTCCCGGCCCCACGGCGGGAGCGAGCGCCGGTTATTTCGACGGCGACAGCGGCAACTTCAGCATCGCGGCGAGCGACAAGGCGGGCACGGACTTCCGCAGCAAGGGACGCCTGGAATACGCGGGCAAGCATCACCTGCGGTTTGCAGGTACCGGCGAGTACTTCATGAAGCAGGGGGTCGATGCGCCGGAGAACCTGCTCGCCTACGCGGACTTCGACGGCGACTTCAAGACCGATGGTCAAGGCGACACCTTGATCAAGACCTGGGCACCGCACGCGGCCGATTGGCAAACGGGTGATCCGACCTGGGGCGGCGGCAAGGGCAAAGGCCTGATCGGCGCGATCAACTACCTGGCTTCGGAGGGGCTCAACGCCTTCTCCTTCCTGACCCTGAACATCGACGGGGACGACAAGAACGTCTTCCCCTACACGAGCTACAGCGAGCGGACGCGGATGGACGTCTCCAAGCTCGACCAGTGGGAAACCATCTTCGAGCACGGCACCCGCAAGGGGATGCACCTCAACTTCAAGACCCAGGAGACCGAGAACGAGCTGCTGCTCGACGGCGGGGAGACGGGCAACCAGCGCAAGCTCTACTACCGCGAGTTGATCGCGCGCTTCGGACATCACCTCGGCCTGAACTGGAACCTGGGCGAGGAGGTCAACGATGCGAGTTCGACACAGAAGAAGGCCTGGGCGCAGTACTTTTACGACAACGATCCGTACAAGCACCCGATCGTCATCCACAACGGCTCGAACCACTACGACCTGCTCGGCAGCGGCTCGAAGCTCACCGGCTTCTCGCTCCAATTGAATGCGTCGGACTTCACCGACATGTTCGCGATGACCAAGGACTACATCGACCGCTCGGAGGACGCGGGACGTCCCTGGGTGGTGGCCTGCGACGAGCCGGGAGACGCGCGGCTCTCGCTGCGGCCGGACAACGATGCGGGCACGAGCCACACGGACGCCCGGAAGAACGCCATCTGGGGCAACATCATGGCGGGCGGCGCGGGCTGCGAATTCTACTTCGGTTACGACAAGCCGAACTCCGACCTGACCTGCAATGATTTCAGGAGCCGCGACGCCTTCTGGGACTACTGCCGCCACGCGCTGAACTTCCTCCGCGGAAACGGGGTTCCCTTCGAGCAGATGAGCAACCGCAATTCGCTGGTCAGCGGCTACGGCAACAATGCCAACCGCTGCCTGGCGAAGACCGGCGACACCTATCTGGTGCAGCTCCACGGGGGAGGAAGCCACACGCTCAACCTGAGCGGCGTGACGGGGACCTACACGGTGAAGTGGTTCAACCCGCGCACGGGTGCGGCGCTGGTGAACGGGCCGACCGTCAGCGGCGGCGGCACCGTGAGCCTGGGAGCCCCGCCCGACACCACCTCGGAGGATTGGATCGCCCTCGTCCGCAACACCAGTTCGAGCGGCGGCGCGACGAACACCGCCCCGGTGGTGAGCGCCGGCACGGACAAGTCGGCCTTCCTGAACGGCGGCTCGGTCGATGTCGCCCTGAGCGGCACGGTTTCCGATGACGGCCTGCCGGCGGGGATCACTCCCAGCCGGGCGTGGGCTTTCGTATCCGGGCCGGCGGCGGTGACTCTGGCGAATGCCGAGACCGCCACGGCGACGGCCACCTTCACGGCGCTCGGCACCTATGTCCTGCGCTTCACTTCCTCCGACAGCCTGCTCAGCGCCTCCGACGATGTCATCGTGACGATCCAGGAGCCTGCCAGCACCGGCCAGCGGACCTTCGATGCGATCCACGACGCCTACACGGAGAACGGCGCGAACAACAACCTGACCCAACTCCGGATCGAGAATTCCGGCACCCGCACGCGGATCAGCTACCTGCAATTCGACCTCGGCAGCCTGAGCGGCACGCCTTCCGGCGCGGTGCTGAAACTGACCGAGGGCGACGATACCTCGGGCGGCAGCATGACCCTGCGGCTCTACGCCGCGAACTCGAATGCGTGGACGGAAAGCACGATCACGAATGCGAGTTCGCCCTCGAAGGGAGCCTTGCTGGCCACCTTCACCGGCGACGTGACGGAAGGAATGGTCGTCGAGTTCGATGTCTCCTCCGGCGTGCTCGCCCCGGGGGTGTACAGCTTCATCCTCGAGGCCGACACTTCGACCCGGGACGTGTCTTTCGCCTCGGCGGAACACGCGACAACCGCGATCCGGCCGATGCTGGTCGTCGGCACGGGGGAAAACGCCCCGCCGACGTTCGACGGCTTCTCGACCTTCACGCCGGTGAACAACCAGGCGATCATCTCCTACACGCTGCTGCTGGGGGGAGCCTCTGATCCCGACGGGGACCCGGTCAGCCCGGTGATCGCCAGCGGCAGCACCGCGGCGGGCGGCTATGTGGCCATGGGGTCAAACAGCCTGACCTACACCCCGCCGATCGACTACAGCGGCACCGACACCTTCCCCCTGACCGTGCAGGACGGCCGGGGCGGATTCACCTCCGCGGACATCGTTTTCACGGTGGAGCCGGAGGACGGGATCACCGGCCTGGGCGCGCCCACCCTAGAGAGACTGGCGGGGAACCAGGCGCGGATCCGCTTCCACGGCATCCCGGGGGTTCAGTATTCCTTCCAGCGTTCGACCAACCTTACGCAGTGGACCACGGTCTTCACCATGACCGCCGGGGTGGACGGAGTGGTGGAATACACCGACCTCTCGCCGCCGCCGGGAGGGCGGGCCTACTACCGCCTGACCGGTCCGTGAGAGGCGGACCCGGGAAGTGACTCTCCACCGTTCCTCACGGTTGGCTTATTGTTTGATTATCTTAATAAGAAGATGCTATAAATTTATCTATTTGTTTCTTGTCAGCCCGGGTGACCGCCGATAGCCCTTACGGCAAATTCAGATCGCCCCCCGCGGATTTTTTATGAAGTTCCTCCTCCCCTTCATCTTTGCCTTGGCAGGGAACGCCATGGGGATCGTCGTCAACTTCGACTTCAATCTCAATACCGGCGACAACACGAACATCGGGATCGGAGCTGCGGGTGATACCTACCAAGGTTCGGGAGCCGCGCCGGATTCGGTCGGGAACACGTTCTGGAACAGCGTGCGCCGCACGAGCAGCAGCACCGTCTCCAGCGCTTCCGCGTTGAACAACAGCGTTGCGAACGGCGGCCCGATCCGCGATTCAACCGGGGTTGCGACTTCCGTGGATGTCTTGCTCTCCGGGACCACGGGGGTGGCGGGAACCACCACCATCGGCCACCAGCGGACGGTCGGCCAGCAGGAGTTGGGGGCATCCCTGGCCTACGAGGACCTGATGGGAGACTTCCTGCAACTGGATGCACCGGGGACGGATTCCGAAGGCAATCTGGGAACCGTCAACGGCACCATCAACGGGCTGATGGCAAACGGCGTTTACGAGCTTTATTTCTACGGCCAAGGGGCGGTCTATGGCAGCCCGGGTAGCTCGACTTCCGGCGCGAACAGCTTCTTCGCCATCACCGGCAGTTTGGGCGGTTCGATCATCGGCAGCGGCCAGCAGACCTCGTGGGACGGCACCAGCGGTGGCAATGGCAGCCTGACCCCGGGCGTCGAGTATGTGAAATTCACCGCCACGGCGAACGCCTCGGGGGAAATCTTCTTCATCTGGCAGAACGTAATGGCCGGAGTCAACGTGGCTACGGACCTGGCGACCGATAGCACCGGCGGGTCCTCGGATCTGGCGGCTCTCAACGGGATTCAGGTGGTGAGCGTACCGGAACCGTCCGGGATGTTGCTCGGGGCGCTGGGGCTCTGCGGGCTGCTTGCCCGCCGACGCCGCTGAGAGGAGTCAGGGGGGAAGGACCATGGATACCCTACGCGATCGCGTGGGTGGTCAGAGGGGCGGATTTCCTCTATACAGGGCATGCTGTCGCCCTCTCTCCGGTCCATACCTCCGCTTGGCAATTCTTCCCGATTGCGCATTCTCAAGGGGTTGGGCCTGGCCCGGGGAAATTTTGTCACTTGTAAAAAATTGTGGAAACGGTTAGACGCCGTCTGCTGTTTCTCGCCCCCCACCCTCTCCCCATGAAGCCAGCCACCCTTCTGCTTCTCACTCTCGCTGCTCTCCCCGGTGCCTCCTCGGCTACCGTGGTGAACTTCGATTTCAATTTGCGTCTCGATAACGACGACAACTCCAATGTCGTCCCCGACACCTATGTCGGTTTGGGTGCAGCCCCGGATTCCGGCGGAAATACGCATTGGAACAGCGTGCGCCGCACCAGCAGCGGCAACGTTTCGAGCGCTTCCGCCCTCAACAGCGGTGCTTCGGGCGGCGGTCCGATCCGGGACTCTTCCGGCGTGGCGACCACGGTGGACATCCTTCTGACCTCGACCACGAGCCTGGCCGGGGAAACCAACATCGGCCACCAGCGGAGTGTCGGCCAGCAGGAGTTGGGAAGCGCCTTGGGGTACGAGGACCTGATGGCGGACTTCCTGCAACTGGATGCGCCGGGCACGGATTCCGCGGGCAATCTGGGCACCGTGAACGGCACCATCAACGGGCTGACCGCGGGCGGGGTTTACGAGATCTTTTTCTACGGCCAGAGCACGATCTACGGCACCCCGGGATCCACGACCTCCGGGGCGAACAGCTTTTTCGCCATCACCGACGGGCTCGGCGGGTCGGTCCTCGGCAGCGGCGAGCAAACCGGCTGGGACGGCACCAACGGCGGCAATGGTGCCCTCGTGGAAGGAATCGAGTACGTGAAGCTGACCGCCACGGCCAATGCTTCCGGCGAGATTTTCTTCATCTGGCAGAACGTGATCGCGGGCGTGAACGTGGCCACCGATGCCGCGACCGATGGCACCGGCGGTTCTTCCGATCTCGCGTCCCTGAACGCCATTCAGGTCGTCAGCGTGCCCGAGCCTTCCGCCGCTTTCCTCGGTGGGCTGGGACTTCTCGGACTGGTGCTTCGGCGCCGGCGTTGAGCCAACAGCCAGCGAATCGATTCTGAGGAAGAAGGGGCGCGGGACGCACCCCCTCCTTGGTGGCCCTTACTCCAGCAGGCCGGAATACAT
>CBFGPU010000123.1:0-6849 GCA_965650715.1 uncultured Haloferula sp.
GCGGACGATCACCGCGGGCTGGGTGGCGGATTGCTCGGGGAAAGCATCCCTGGTCGCGCGGCAACGCGGGACCTGGAAGAAGCTAGAGGATCACCCCGTGCACTCGATGTGGGTGCGATATGCCAACGTGATGACGCTGGATTCGCACGAGGCGCGGGTGAAGGCACCCTGTTTGAAGGACGGTCCCTCGGTGGTGCGGGCGAGCGCGACGAATCACCTGATGGGCCGCGGCTGGTGGTCGTGGATCATCCCGCTTTCGAACGGCGACTTTTCGGCCGGGGTGACCTGGGACGAACGGATCTTCACGCCCCCTTCGGAAGGACCTATCGGCGAACGCCTCAAGCAACACATGCTGAGCCATCCCATCGGCAAGCTGATGTTCGAGAACGCGGAGGCGATCGAGAACGACGCACGGATCTACAAGCACCTGCCCTACTACTCGACCGAGGTCTGTGGCGACGGCTGGATCCTCGCCGGGGATGCCGCCGGGTTCATGGACCCCCTCTACTCGCAGGGTCTGGACTACTGTGCGCACGCGACCTACTGCGCGCATAATATCATTCTGAAGGCGCTGAACGGTGAGTGCGTGAAGATGGCACTGGCCCATCACAACGAGATTTACCCGCAGTCCTACCAGCGCTGGTTCCACGGGCTCTACCGGAACAAGTACCAGTATCTCGGCGATGCGGACCTGATGCACGCGGCCTTCCTGATGGACATCGCGGCGTATTTCATCGGGCCGGTGCGGGCGGTGTATGCTGACACGCACCGCGAGTATTCCACGATGCCTTACAACGGCCCCGGCGGCGCGGTGTTCGCGAAGTTCATGCGCTTCTACAACCGGCGGCTCGAAACCATCGCCCGCAAGCGCCTGACGGCCGGCACCTACGGGAAGAACAACTTGAAGCACCGGCATCTAGTACGAGTCCCCTTCGAGCCGAACATGAAAGCGGTGAGACACCTCTTCCGCGGGATGAAAGTGTGGCTGAAGCTGGAGGTGGAGACGATGTTCACGAGGCCGGCGGAGGAATTGCCCGAGCCGGTGAGGATGCCGGCGGCACCTGCGAGGGAATCGCAGATGGCGGGGGTTTCGTGACCTCTAGCCCACAGGGGGAAATGCCAGCCAAGTCTTGTCTCGCAGTTCGAACGCGCGGTTCTGGAAGGCGCTTTCCGGAACGTGGCTGAGCAGCCACTCGAGTCGTGAAATGATTCCCACGCGATTCGGCTGCCGAAGAGCGACGACGACCACACCCGCATGGTTTGCCATTGAACGAGTTTCATTCAAGCCCGGATCCAAGCGACCCCAAGTCACCCTTCGCGGCCCGCGCATGCCAGCCGGGCAGAAGGAAGATCGACACCGCCATGCTGAGAAGGATGCCGATGACGGCGACTTGGCCGAGGCTCAGCAAGGCATCGCTGGAGGAGAAACAGAGCGAGCCGAAGCCGATGACGTTCGAGGCCCCGCAGAAGAGGAGGGCCTTGCCGGTGCCGTTCCAGAGCTCCTTGAAGCACATGCCGGTGCGTTTGAGGGAGAGGGTGACGTGGATGGCGTAATCGATGCCCGTGCCTAACAAGAGCGGCGTGGCCATGAGGTTCACAAAGTTCCACTTGAGGCCGAAGAGCCGCATAACGGCGAGCATGACGACGGTGCTGACGACCATCGCGAACAGGGCGAAGGCGACGTCCCGGAAGCGGCGGAAGATGAAGGCCATCATGCCGATCAGCAGCGCACCCATCGGCACGAGCATCTTGCCCAGATCGTCCTTCACCAGGCCGGAGATGGCGGGCTTGAAGAGGCTCCAGCCACTGAGCCAGATGCCGTCGCCGTTGAGGGCGCGGAGGCGCGGGTAGCCATCGGTGGCGGGGCCCACTTCATCGGCGGGTATCAGGGAGCCGAGGACAAGGCCGCCGCCTTTGTCGTCGCGCTGGATGAAGAGGCGCATGATCTCGCGGGCGGCGGGCGAGCCGGGGTAAAAGGAGCCGGCCTGTGAGGCGGCTTCGCCGAGCCGTTCGAGGACTTGTTTGCCGAGTGCGGTGCCTTCCTCGGTGAAGCCGGTTTCGTCGGCTTCCGCGAGCAGGCGCGGGCCTTCCTTCGAGAGGGCGAGCATCACCGGGGCATTCGCGCGCTGGCGCTCCGGATCGGGCCACCAGCCGGAGGGCAGTTCGCTTTCCAAGAGGACACCCTCCGCCTTGCCTTTCGCGAGGCGCGACTCGGCCTCGCGGATGCGGGATAGCATTTGCGTGTCCTCATCGGCCTCGATCACCACGCGCAGCAGCCGCGAATCGCGGTCGGGGAATTTCTCCCGCATGCGGTCGAAGGACTGCATCGCCACGCTGTTGCGGGGGCGCATGATGTTCGAATCGTAGGTCAGTCCCGGCAGTCCCAGGACGGCGAGCACCACGAGAGCCAGCGCGACCAGGGCGCCGGTGAAGATCCACGACTTCTTCCGCCGCGGGAGCCACTTCGCCTCGTCATCGGCGGGGGCACGATCCACGCCGAACCTCACCACCCAAGGCAGGTAGAAAACAATCATCAGCACCCCGGCGGCCACCAGCCCGTAGGCCACGATGCTGCCGAGCTGCGCCATCCCCGGCAACCCGCCGAGATTCAGCGCGAGGAACACCACGCCGGTCGTGAGCGCGCCGCAGAGGACCGGCTTGCCGCTGGCGTGGAGCAGGGCCTTGCGGTCGTGGCCGGCCACCTTCGCCTCCTGGCAGATCACCAGCCCGTAGTCGGTCGCCAGGCCGATGAGGATTTCCGCGGAGCTGAGGGCCATGATACTAAGCTCGCCGTACATCCAGCCCGCCACCCCGAGCGCCACCGCGAAGACCAGGCACAGGGTCACGATCAGGCCGCCCAGCAGCATCAGGCGGCGCTGCATCCACCAGAACAGGATCCCGATCAGCGTGAGGGTGAGGCCGATCGAACCGCTGAGATCTTCCTCCATCGCCATCCCGATCTCCGAGGAGAAGACCGGCTCGCCGGTCATCTTCACCGTGAAGCCCTTCCCCTCCCCCGCTTCCCAAGCGGCAACCTTCCCGCGGACTTTCTCCACCCACTCCCCGGCCTGCCGGTAGCCATGTACCTCCTGCGGCGCGTCGATGAACACGAGGTGAGCCGTGCCATCCGCACTGGCGAAGGCGGCACTACCTTCGCCGGAGGAAGCGAGCACCTGCGCCACGGAGGGGTGGGCAAGGAAGCCGAAGGGATCGTGCGCCTGCATCGCCAGGTCCTGGCCTTCGATGGAAGTGGCGAGGTTCTCCAGCACCTCCGTCAGTTGGGCCTGCGAGTTCGCGGGCGACAGCCGCTCCGCCAGCGCTTTCACTTCGGCAGGGTCGCCGTTGAGCCAGAGATAGGCGAGCAGCTCCGCCAGTCCCTCCGGATCCTCCGCCCAGCGCGGTTGCCAGCGCGCCCGCTTCACCACGCCGGAGTTCTCCAGCACCTTGGCCAGCGATCGGGCGGCGGCGGAGGGCGAGGACTCGCCATCGCCTTCGACCAGCAGGATCGCCTCGTCCTCGCGGGCAAAGGCCCGGTGCTGCGCCTTCAGACCCTTCACCTCGGGGAGATCGCCGGGCAGCATCGACAGGATGTCCGTATCGAAGCGCAGGCGTGAAAGCCCGCATGCCGCCACGGCCACTGCCGCGAGCAGCATCCCGTAGAGCCACCATTTCCGCATGCGCGGAGGGAAGAGGCTTCAGCGGGGAATGGAAAGGCGAACGTCATACAAAGCGTGGCTGCGGCATCCTGCCGCAGGTATGCTTCATCGGGACGGCGCGGTTTTTCCCAGATCCCTGCGGCAGGATGCCGCAGCCACGCGAAAAAGGCGCTTGGAAGGAGGGATTTCCGCGCCTCCTATGGGGACATGCGAGTGCTGCTGGTCTTCCTTTCCCTGATCTCCCTGGCCCGGGCCGGGCTGGACGTGAAACCGCTCGAAGCGTGGATCGCCCGGCAGAAGGACCTGAAGAGCCTGGAGGCGGAATTCGTGCAGGAGCGCAAGCTGCCCTCGCTGAAGAAGCCCGTCTCCACCCCGGGACGCCTGCGGATGGAGCGGCCGGGCAAGCTGCTCTGGGAACTCGGCCAGCCGGTGAAAACCATGGCCGTATCCGACGGCGCGACGATGACCCTCGTCGATGTCGGGAAGAAGCGCGCCAAGCGGATCGATGCCGATGCGGCCGAGGCCCGGCAGTTCACCCTGCTCTCCCACAAAGCCTTCAACGACCTCGCCGGTTTCCAAGCCGCCTTCGAACTTATCGAATCCCGCGTCACCGACGGCATCTACCAGCTCACCGCCCGGCCCAAGGACAAGCAGATGCGCAAACACGTGACCTGGCTCTTCCTCGATATCGACCTCAAAACGCAGGAACTGCGGGCGCTCGATCTGGAGATGGAGGACAAATCCCGCATCCGGACCGTCTTTTCCAAGGCGAAGATCAATCCGAAGATCGATCCGGCTATTTTCCAGCCGAACCTCACCGGCTACCTGACGCGTTGAGCGAGGCGGGCAGCGATTGTTTGCGGATTCCATGAAGCTCCGGTGAAAAGTCGCCGGTTGGGAGACAAGAACCGCATTTCCCCTTTCCGCGGGCCGGGTCTCCCCTGTTAGCTTCGCGGTCGTGAATCCCGATATCCGTTCCCTGCTCCATCAAGCCTTCACCGCCGGCGCCAGCGACGTCTTCATGATCGTAGGCGAACGCCCGCGGGTCCGGAGCAACGGGGACATCATCATCGCCCATGGCGGGCCGGTGGACCGGGAAGACCTCGCCGCGATCTGGCGTGGCTGCGGCTATGATCCCGCGACCTCGAACGACGGGGACTCCAGCATCGCCGTGGAGGGCATCGGCCGGCTGCGGACGAACATGTATCGTTCGCTGGGCCGCCTGGCGGTGGCGCTCCGGCCGATCAAGAAGGAGATCCCGGATTTCGACGAACTCGGACTGCCCGGCGACATGCTCGCCTCCTGGATGCAGCGCCGCTCCGGGCTGGTGATCGTCTGCGGGCCCACCGGATCCGGCAAGTCCACGACCATCGCCTCCTGCCTGCAGTGGGTGAACCGTCACCAGCCGCGCCACATCGTCACCATCGAGGACCCGATCGAGTATCTCTTCGAGAACGACCGCGCCCTCTTCTCCCAGCGGGAAGTCCGGCGGGATACCGAGAACTTCAATGTCGCCCTGCGCGCCGCCCTGCGCCAGAACCCGGACATCATCCTCTTCGGCGAGATCCGCGACGCCGAGTCCGCCTTCACCGCCCTGCGTGCGGCGGAAACGGGCCACCTGGTGATCTCCACGCTGCACGGATCGGGGGTGGCGGGCGTGCCGACCGCGATGGACCGCCTCAACCGCATCCTCAGCGACACCTCCACGTCCGGCGCGGCCAGCCTCCTTTCCCACCAGCTCGTCGGGGCCATCGCCCAGCAGTTGCTCCCCCGCATCGACGGCGGCCTGGTGGCGGTCCTGGAGTATTTCGAAAACGTGGGTGCCACCCGCAAGTGGATCGAGGAAGGGCGCTACGACGAACTGAAGGACTACCTCAACAAGGCGGATGAATCGGTGGGCTGTTCTTTCCTGCGCTACCTGATCGCCGCCACGAACCAAGGCATCATCGATCCGGCGGTCGCCCGCTCGGCCACCGACCGGCCGCAGGATTTTGATCGCGCCATGCGGGGCATTTCATAGTTATACCTTATACACATCGTGAGCCAGCTACGCGAAATCACCGATTACCTCCGCCAGACCGTCGAATTGGGAGGCTCGGACCTCCACCTTTCGGCTTGGGCACCCCCGGCCGCGCGCGTCGGGGGCAATCTGGTCCCACTCGAAGACTTCCTGCTCGATCCCGAGTCCTCGCGGCGCCTGATCCTCGACACCCTTTCGGAAGCCCAGCGTGCCTCCCTGGAGCAAAACTGGGAACTCGACTACGCCCTGCAGCTCGACGGTGTGGGCCGCTTCCGCGGCAACGTCCACATCGCCCGCGGCTGCCATGAGGCGGCCTTCCGCCACATCCCGCAGCACATTCCCGACCTTGGGGAACTGGGCCATCACGCCGTGGTCCACGACATCTGCCAGCTCCGCCGCGGCCTGGTCCTCGTCACCGGCATCACCGGCTCGGGGAAATCGACCACCCTCGCCGCGATGATCAAGCGCATCTCGGAGAACCGCTCCGGCGTGATCGTCACCATCGAGGACCCGATCGAGTTCGTTTTCGCCCATTCAAGCTGCCTGATCAAGCAGCGCGAGATCGGGGCCGACACCAAGGCGTTTCCGACAGCACTGCGCCAAGCGCTCCGCCAGGATCCGGACGTGATCGTGGTCTCGGAATTGCGCGACCTCGAGACGATCCGGATCGCCCTCACCGCGGCGGAGACCGGCCACCTCGTGCTCGCCACGCTCCACACGGTGGACGCGCCGCAGTCGATCGACCGTCTTGTCGATGTCTTCCCGCCCGACCAGCAGCCGCAGATCATCACCCAGCTTTCCGGGGTGTTGGAGGCGATCGTTTCCCAACGGCTGCTCCAGCGTGCCGACGGACAGGGGCGGGTTCTCGCCTCCGAAGTGCTGCGCGCCAGCCACGGCATCCGCGCCTGCATCCGCGAGCGCAAGCTCGAGCAGATCGTCGGGCTCATGGAAATCGGCTTCAAGGACGGCTCCCGCACCATCGACCAGACCATCGCGATGCTGCTGGACAGCGGCTACATCACCCGCGAGGAAGCGCTCTTCCACTGCCGCGAGAAGCGGAATTTCCCCGAGCCTGAAGAGCCCGAGGCGAAGAAACCCAAATCGATCTGGACCTGATACGGCTGCGCACCGGAACCCTGCCGGTCAGGACCCGCAGCGCCGCGGCCCCGGTCG
>CBFGPU010000124.1:0-6840 GCA_965650715.1 uncultured Haloferula sp.
TCAACGTGAAGGGATAGGTCCCGTCCATCCGTCCCACCCCGATAAACAAGGGCGTGCCCGCCCGCAGCGGCCCGGCCTTCGGTGTCACCTCGTGCATGTGACCCGCCCCCAGGATCGCCGCGCCCGCCAGTGAGGGGTCGGCCTGGAGGAACATCCCGCTCATCCATCCGCCCATGCTGAAGCCGGAGACATACACCCGCTTCGGATCGAGCCCTTTCGTCTGCCCGAGTTGGTCCCGTACCCGGTGAAGCACCTGCAGCTCCTTCTGCAGATTCTCCGGCGTATAGGTGAAGGGCCCCGGCTTCGTGTAAGCCATCCCGACCACAATCCAATCCTTCGCCCCTGTGTGCTCCCGGATCATCTTCGTCGTCGGATGTCCTCCGGTGCCGTGATAGAAGAACACGGCGGGCCACGACTTCGCCGGATCATGATTGTTCGGCAGCGAGAGTTCCACCGGCGATGGCAAGCCCTCGACCTTCAGAGGTTCAGCCCGCGTCGAAAGGATCAGGAGGGAATAGATCGCAAGAATCCCGCGGAGAATCATGCCCGCTATCCTGTGGCTTTCGCTATCATCCCGCCAGAGGATTTGTGGCGTGGCCAGCGTGCCACTCTTCCGAGACAAGTGGCCGAACAGCCAAGGAGCCTCAAACCGGGGGATCCCCGAGAATCCATTTCGCTTTCTTTGGATTCGGGTGCCGCCGCAGTGTGGCGAAATCGTCGATAAGCCCCGCCCGGGGGAAAAAAGGTTCGGCGGACTCTCCTTTCGGGAGCTCGATATTGATCTCCAGCTTGTAAAGGTCGTCCTCGCTGCGGAAGGCACTCAGCTTGCCGATGAAGCCCTTTCCGTCAAAGGTCTCGTACTCGACGGTGGAGCCGGGAAGTTCGCAGAAGTCGCTTACTCCGGGGGGCAGCGGAATCCAATCCTCGTCCAGAACCTCTTCTTCGGCGACCTCTTGATCTTCGTCTTGCACCGGAACAGCTTGGCGATTGCGGGGCGCGCCGTCAACGAGACCAAGATGGCGGAAGCTGCAAAGTTCTTGCGGGGCCTCCTCCCCGTCCTGCCGCCTTCCCCGCGTTCCCGGAGACCTCCGACTCCCTGAAAGGCAACGTCGCGATCGGTCCCCCCGGCCACGAAAAAGCCGGACGGTTTCCCGTCCGGCTTTTGAATGTTCAGACGTTCGCGGTTACCCGCGGATCACTTCTTAGAAGTCGCCCATGCCGTGGTCGTGGCCGTGGCCACCGCCGCCGGCGGGCTTCTCTTCCTTGATCTCGGTGATCAGGGCTTCCGTGGTCAGCAGGAGGCCGGCGATCGAGGCGGCGTTCTGCAGGGCGGAACGGGTCACCTTGGTCGGATCGACGACACCGGAAGCAATCAGGTCTTCGTAGGTGTCGGTGGCGACGTTGTAGCCGTGGCCGGCCTTGTTGGTCTTCACGTTCTCGACGATCAGAGCGCCTTCGCGGCCGGCATTGGCGGCGAGCTGGCGGAGCGGGGCTTCGATGGCGCGAGCCACGATGCCGGCACCGGTCTTCTCGTCACCGCTAAGACCGAGGTCGCCGATGGCGGCCTGGGCGCGGATCAGCGCGGTGCCACCGCCGGGGACGATGCCTTCTTCCACCGCGGCGCGGGTGGCGTGCAGGGCGTCTTCCACGCGGGCCTTCTTCTCCTTCATCTCGGTCTCGGTGGCGGCACCGACATTGATGACGGCCACACCGCCGGCGAGCTTGGCGAGGCGCTCCTGGAGCTTCTCGCGGTCGTAATCGCTGGTGGTTTCCTCGATCTGGCGGCGGATCTGGTTCACGCGGCCGGTGATGGCCTCGCTGGAGCCGGCACCTTCCACGATCGTGGTGTTTTCCTTGGTAATGGTCACGCGCTTGGCGGTGCCCAGGTCGGACAGTTCGACGCCCTCGAGCTTGATGCCGAGGTCTTCGGTGATGACCTTGCCGCCGGTGAGGATCGCCAGGTCTTCCAGCATCGCCTTGCGGCGGTCGCCGAAGCCCGGGGCCTTCACGGCCGCGATGTGGAGGATGCCGCGCAGCTTGTTCACCACGAGGGTGGCCAGCGCTTCGCCTTCCACGTCTTCCGCGATGATGAGGAGCGGGCGGCCGGTCTTGGCCACCTTCTCAAGCAGCGGAAGCATGTCCTTCAGCGACGAGATCTTCTTCTCGTTGATGAGGAGGTAAGCGTTGTCGAGGGACACTTCCATCGTCTCCGCGTTCGTCACGAAGTACGGGGACAGGTAGCCTTTGTCGAACTGCATGCCTTCCACCACGTCGAGCGTGGTTTCGATGCCCTTGGCTTCTTCCACGGTGATGGTGCCGTCCTTGCCGACCTTGTCCATCGCCTCGGCGATGATGCGGCCGATCTCCTGGTCCCAGTTGGCGGACACGGTGGCGACCTGCGCGATCTCCTTGGTGTCGTTGACTTCCTTGGAGATGACCTTGAGCTGGGCCACGATGGCCTCGGTGGCCTTCAGGATGCCCCGCTGCAGCGAGATCGGGTTGGCACCGGCCGTCACGTTGCGCAGGCCTTCCTTGTAGATCGCTTCCGCGAGCACGGTAGCGGTGGTGGTGCCGTCACCGGCGATGTCGGAGGTCTTCGAGGACACTTCGCGGATCAACTGGGCACCCATGTTTTCATAGGGATCGTCCAGTTCGATTTCCTTCGCGACGGAGACACCGTCCTTGGTGATGGTCGGCGAGCCGAACTTCTTGTCGAGGATGACGTTGCGGCCGGCGGGGCCGAGGGTCGCCTTGACGGCACGGGCGAGTTTCTCCACGCCGCGGAGAAGCGCCTGGCGGGCCGTTTCGTCGAATTGCAATTGCTTAGCCATGGTAGTCTAAATTTGGGAATTTCTGAGGTAGTGGGAGATGTCAGCGGTCATGGGGCATTGGGAAAAACCCGCTTCGGAGTGTCTTTCACCAATGACAAATGACTTCTGACCGATGACCATTAGGCGACGATGCCAAGGATGTCGGACTCGGAAATGATCAGCACTTCCTGGCCGTCGATCTTCACTTCGGTACCGCCGTACTTGGAGATGAGGACCTTGTCGCCCACCTTTACGGTGAACTCGATGGTCTTGCCGTCTTCATCCTTGCCGCCGGTGCCGAGGCTGAGGACCTCCGCTTCCTGGGGTTTTTCCTTCGCGGTGTCGGGAAGGACGATGCCGCCGGCGCTGACAGCTTCGGCGTCGAGTCGCTTCACGAGCACGCGTTGACCGAGTGGTTTGATGCTGGCCATGTGGTTGTTATGGTTTGGTTTGCGTTTGTTGGTTGAGAACCCGCCTGCTTGGGCAGGACGGAAAGCTGTTTGAAAGGGGACGGAACGGGAAGGGGCACGGAAATGACGCCCGGTGAACCGGGCGTCAATACCGTCGAGCAGTCGCTTACTTATCCACGACTTCCGCCTCCACGACCTTGCCCTTCGCCTGGCGCGGCTCGGATTGGCCGGATTCGCCGGGCTCGACGTCCACATCGCCGCCCTGCGGGTTGCCTCCCATTGCGCCCTGCGCTTGTTGCGCGGCGTTGTAGAGATCCTGCAAGGCGGATTCGAGCGTCGAGGTCGCACCCTTGATCGCGTCGATGTTGTCGCCCTTGAGTGCGTCCTTCACCGCATCGACCTTCGCCTGGATGCCGGACTTGAGTTCGGCGGGCGCTTCGGCGGGAAGTTCGGAGAGTTGCTTCTCGACACTGTAAACGAGGTTCTCGGCCTTGTTCTTGGTGTCGATGACCTCCACCCGCTTGCGGTCCTCCTCGGCGTGCGCCTCGGCTTCCTGCTTCGCCTTCTCGATCTCGTCTTTCGAGAGACCCGAGGAACCTTGGATCGAGATCTTCTGCTCCTTGCCGGACTGCTTGTCCTTCGCGGAGACGTGAAGGATGCCGTTCGCGTCGATGTCGAAGGTCACTTCGATCTGTGGTTCCCCGCGGCGCGCCGGGGCGATGCCGTCGAGCTTGAAGTTCCCCAGCAGCTTGTTGTCGCTGAACATCGGGCGCTCGCCTTGGCAAATGCGGATGTCCACCGCCGGCTGGTTGTCGGAAGCGGTCGAGAAGATCTGCGATTTCTTCGCGGGGATGGTCGTGTTGCGCTCGATCATCGGCGTGGCGCGCGAGCCTTCCGTTTCGATCGAAAGCGTCAGCGGAGTCACGTCGAGCAGGAGCACATCCTTCACATCGCCCTTGAGCACGCCGCCTTGGATCGAGGCGCCGATGGCGACCACTTCATCCGGGTTCACGCCGCGGTGCGGCTCCTTGCCGGCGAGCTCCTTCGCCACCTCGATCACCTTCGGCATGCGGGTCATGCCGCCGACGAGGACCAGTTCGTCCACGTGGGTCGCCGCCACGCCGGCTTCCTTGAGGCAATCGCGGACCGGCTTCTTGGTGCGTTCGAAAAGGTGATCGGTGAGCTGCTCCAACTTCGCGCGGGTCAGCGTGAGCTGGATGTGCTTCGGACCGGTCTGGTCCGCGGTGATGAAGGGCAGGCTGATGTCGTAGGACTGGCTGGAGGACAGCGCGATCTTCGCCTTCTCCGCCTCTTCCTTGATGCGCTGGAGCGCGTCCGGCTGGGTGGAGAGGTCGATGCCCTGGTCCTTCTTGAACTCGCCGACGATCCACGCGATCAGCGCGTTGTCCCAGTCATCACCGCCAAGCTGCGTGTCGCCATCGGTCGCGAGCACCTCGAAGACGCCGTCGCCGATTTCCAGCACGGAGATGTCGAAGGTGCCGCCGCCGAGGTCGTACACGGCGATCTTTTCGTCGGACTTCTTGTCGAGGCCGTAGGCGAGGGCCGCGGCGGTCGGCTCGTTGATAATACGGCGGACATTCAACCCCGCGATCTCGCCGGCAGCCTTGGTCGCGTTGCGCTGGGAGTCGTTGAAATAGGCGGGCACGGTGATCACCGCATCGGTGATGGTTTCACCGAGTTTCGCTTCCGCGTCGGCTTTCAGCTTGCCGAGGATCATGGCGGCGATCTCCTGCGGCGAATAGGTCTTCTTCTCCCCGCCGACTTCCACTTGGATGTGCGCATCGCCATTGGCGGCGGCCACGATCGTGTACGGGAGGTGTTTGTCGGCTTCCGAGAGTTCCGAGTACTTGCGCCCGATCAGGCGCTTGGCGGAGAAAATGGTGTTCTTCGGATTGGTCACCGCCTGGCGCTTGGCTGCCTGGCCGACAAGGCGCTCTCCGCTTTTGGTGAATGCCACGATCGAAGGCGTGGTGCGGGCTCCTTCCGAATTTTCGAGCACGACGGGCTCGCCGCCTTCCATGACGGCCATGCACGAATTCGTCGTTCCGAGGTCGATACCGAGAATCTTTGACATTTGAGGGTGAGGTTGGAGGTCTTGGGTTGGCTCCACGGGAGGAACCGCGAATTTGCTAACCTACCTTCGCAAGCCACATGCCAGCGGCTCATGGGAAACCTCAAGTCCTTGTCGGAAAGAGTATTAGCCATGTCATGCGGTGGCCTGAGTCAGCGGCTTCCCAGCGGAAGTGGGCCAAGATGACGCAATGTCGCAGCGTCAATTTGACGCAATGCGACAAGGAGATGGGCGGACTCAGAGCGAGCAAAAGATCGGACCTTACAAGTTTGTGGCCAAACACCGGAAACGAGCATCACAGCGCTCGTCGGACCAAGAAGAACTTCCCGCGGACAGGGAGGGATTCGAACCCTCGGTACTATTGCTAGCACACACGCTTTCCAAGCGTGCTCATTCGACCACTCTGACACCTGCCCTTCGCGGAAGGGCGCGAACCCTAGGGGCCACCCGCGGGCTTGGCAACCCGATTTTCGGGGAAGATCGGACTGCGGCTATTGGAGGAAGGATCGGATCGTTTCCTTCGCGTGCTTCAGATCCGCCTCGGGGTCGGGCTTTTCCTCCTCCAGCTTTCCGGCATAGTCGAAGTGGATCTCGAAAAGCTGCTGCCCGTCGTAGGTGTCCTTCAACGAGAAGCTGTCGCGGTCCTTCAGGATTTCCGCCCAAGTCTCCCGCACGTCCTTCCAATACCCGCCGGTCTTCGCCCAATACTTGTTGAAGCCGGTGGCGAGTTCGGGAGCAGTGATCTCCTCGTAGCGGTCCACGCCGAGTTCCTGGCCGAGGTATTTCTTCGAGCCGTCCTTTCCGGCTTGGAGCTTGCGGTTGCTCTGGACGTGAACCCAGCCGTTCGGGGTGATCGAGATCTCATGAGTACCTTCGAGGACGTTGTAGTCCTTGCGGATCGAGAACTCGCGGCGTGGCAAAGGGCGCGGGCAATTGTCGCTACGCCAGATCGAGAGCCCTCCTTCGTGGTTCCAGAGCCCGGCCACCTCGTAGCGCGGGGAGTCATCGACTTGAAAAACCGCTTGGGTCCATTTGCCCGCCGGAGCCGGGGTCGGAATCTTCCTCCAAGTGAGATTGCCTTGATAGACCTGCATCTCGGGATCCTGCCAGGTCCAGTCCTGCCGCCAGTGCTTCATCACGTGAGGGCCGGACGCCTCTCCCTTCTCGTTCTTGAAATACATCACCAGCGAGTGCTGGAGACTGATAAATTGCCCCTTGTCCTCGAGCACGGTGACATTCTCCGTGCCCCATGAGAAATAGGGTCGGGTCGGTTTGAAGTTCTCAACCAAGCCCACGGTTTCCGTGAAGTCGAAGCTCACCCGGTAGTTTCCCGCGAGCGCGAGGATCGCGCGGCGGTCCTGCTCGAACTTGTCCAGACCGGGCTCCCGGAGCCGCTTCCAAGCCTCCTTCGCTCCGCTCAGCAGTGTGACTTCCGATCCCTGGGTCATCCCGCCGCGCGGCTGCATCTCCTTCCAGTCCATGAAAGGCCAAGCAAAGACGTGGCCTTTCACCGGTTTCTCCGGTTTCT
>CBFGPU010000125.1:0-6816 GCA_965650715.1 uncultured Haloferula sp.
AAGGCTCGAGCATCGACGATCTAACAGACATTGGCAGCTACCCCTACTTCCCCGCCCAAACCCGCACGCTGGCCAATTTCGACAGCGGTCCGAACATCGGCGACAACTATGGCTCGCGGATCCGGGCGCTGGTGACGCCGCCCGCGACCGGCTACTACACCTTCTACCTCGCGTCGAACGACCACGCGAAGTTGAAGCTCGGGCTCACCGCCAGCGCCGACAGCGCCAGCCAGATCGCGAGCGTGAGCGGCTGGACGAACTACGGCCAGTGGACGAAATATGCGTCCCAGGAATCCGACCCGGTTCATCTGGTGGCGGGAACCCCGTATTACATCGAAACGCTCCACAAGGAAGGCTTGGGTTCCGACCATGTCCAGGTCGCTTGGACCGGACCGGGGATTTCCTCCCCGACAGTGATTCCGGAGTCCTCTCTCGCCCCTTGCGACATCAACGCCGCACCGCTTTTCGCTGAGGAGAGTTACGCTTTCTCCATTGTGGAAGGAGCGGCGGCGGGTACGACGCTCGGCACTCCGGCGGCGACCGATCCCGAGGCGGAGACCCTCCTCTACGCGATCCTCGCCGGAAACCCGGAAGGAGCGTTCGCGATCGACCCGGCGACCGGCGCCCTAGGGGTGGCAAACACCGCGGCACTGACGGTGGGGCAACACCACCTGACCATCGGAGCACAGGATGGCGGGCTGGGCCGGGAGTATCCCTTCAAGGCAGCAGAGGTGAGCGTCACGGTGACCGTCCTCAGTGACAACCTGCCGCCGCAGTTCGCCGCGGAAGCCGTCCTCGACCAGGTGCAAGAGGATGATAGCTACGCTGGAAACTTCGCCGCCGTGGATCCGGACCTGGGGGATGTGCTGCAGCACGTGAAGGTCTCAGGTCCGGAATGGCTGGTGGTGGAAAGCGACGGCTCCGTACACGGCGTGCCGGCCAACGGCGATGTGGGTATGAACGTCTTCATCCTGCGCGCGACCGATGCCGAAGGGCTTTCCGACGAGATGGAGCTGAGCATCGTGGTCGGGAACACCAACGATACCCCCTTCTTCATCGGGCCGCCCGTGGTGCTGTCGCCGGCCACCGAGAACGAGCCGTTCCAAGCTTCCTTGCTAGGCACCGCGGCGGACGTCGACGCGGACGACAGCCTTAGCTTTAGCAAGGAATCGGGGCCCTCATGGCTGGCCATCGCCGCGGATGGCAGCATGAGCGGGACGCCCGGCGACGCGGATACAGGCGAGAACGAGTTCCAAGTCCGCGTGACCGACCTCGCGGGCGCTTATGCGGAGGCCGTCCTGCGGATCACGGTGACCCCCGTGAATGATCCGCCTGTCTTCGTTGACCCGGTCATCGCCGGCCCGCCCGCGACCGAGGACGAGCCGCTCGCAGGAACCCTCGCCCCGCTGGCGGGCGACCCGGATGCCGGGGACATCCTCGTCTTCGCGAAGATCGACGGCCCCGAGTGGCTCACGGTCGAGCCGGATGGCTCCTTCTCCGGCACGCCGGCAAATGCGGACGTGGGCGTGAATCTCTTCACCGTGAGCGTGACCGATTCCTCCGGCGAGCATGCCGGGGCGACCCTCACCATCAGCGTCGCCAATGTGAACGATGCGCCCGTGTTCCCGAGCGACCCGATCGCGGGCACCGCGGCGCGCGAGGGCGAACCATACGTGGCGGACGCGCTGGTGGCCGCGGATGAAGACGCGGGCGATGCGCTGGTATTCACCAAGGAAGCCGGGCCGGATTGGCTCGTGGTGGCGGAGGACGGCTCCTTGTCGGGAATCCCGCCTGGGGGCTCCGCGGGGCTACAAGTCTTCACCATTCGCGCGACGGATCTCGCGGGGCTCCATGCGGAAGCCACCCTGCTGATCGAAGTTTTGGCAGAGGGCCTGCCCCTGCCGTGGGATGGCGGCACCGTGGGAGTCCAGGAAACCGGCAGCAGCGCGGTCAACGGCCAGGGCGAGTTCATCGTCGCGGGTGCCGGCCAACTGGCGGGGCGCGAGGATTCCTTCCAATTCGTCTGGCAGCCGCTGAGCGGCGACGGCGTGATCACCGCTCGCATCGTCTCGATGGATGACAGCGGACCGCTGGCGCGCGCCGGCGTGATGATCCGTGATACCCTGGCCTCGAATTCCCGCCATGTCTTCCTCGGCATCTCGGGCGACGGATCGTTCCGCTGGATTCGCCGCACGGGCTACAACGGTAACACCTCCACGAATCCCAGCGGCATCGCGGTACTCCCGGATGCCTGGGTGCGCCTGGTACGCGGCGGCGACACCATCACGGCCTTCAAGAGTTTCGACGGGACAAACTGGGTGCAGATCGGCAGCCTGAATGCCGCGTTGCCGGAAACCTGCTATTTCGGGCTGGCCGTCGCCGGCGGCAGTTCCTCGACGCTCAATGAAGCCCGCTTCAGCGGAGTAAGCCTCAGCCCTTGATCCGTGCCGGTCATCTTCTGATCTGTGCCGCCTTGCTCACCTCCTGTGACAAGCAGGAGCACCCGCGAGCCAAAGGGAACGAGCCGGAGACGAAGCCGTCCCGCACCGAACCCCGTCCTCCGCGCGCCGCCGCCGACGAGCCGGACTCGCGCACCATCCTCCGCGATTCCTTCGCTGCCGCCCTTGCCTCGGGAGACGCCGCGGCGGCGGAAAAGACGCTCGAACAAATCGCATGGGACGCCATCGACGTGGACCCGGATCTCTCCCGGGAGGCCTTCGCAAAGCTTTCCCCGGATAGCCCCGCACGGGCCAAGCTTGCCGCTCACTTCGCCATGCGTCTCGCGGAGAACGATCCGCAACAGGCCATCGGATGGGCGCTCGGATTGGGGCAGGGAGAACGAGAAGAAGCGCTCGGCCGGGTCGCCGTCGTCATTTCGGCTAAGGATCCCGCTCGCGCCGCCGGATTGATCGCGGCACATCTTCCCGCCGGTTCGCCGCGGGACCGGACGGTCGTCCAGGTCGTCCAGCGCTGGGCCCAGTCCGAGCCATCTTCGGCCACGGAGTGGATCGCGGCCTTCGATGCCGGTGCCGCGCGTAGCGCCGGTCTGAAAGAGGCCCTCGCCGGATGGCTGGACAAAGACACCGCCTCGGCCGCTGCTTGGATCGCCACCCGCACGGACGAGACGCTCCGCATGGAGGCCCTCGCTGCAACGGCCAGCCACCTGGGGAATATGGACGAGCCCGCGAGAGCCGCCCGCCTCGCCGCATTTTCCGATCCCGAAATGCGCCGCCGGCTTGAAAACCTGCTGGCGCAGCCGCGCCCTTGAGTACAGAATTCCAGTTGTGAGCGTGGATACCTACCTCTGTCCCGGCTGCGACAAGGAAGTGCGTGTCGGCTCGAAGTGCTGTCCCTATTGCAACCCTCCCTCGAAGCGCCGCAAGCGCCATCGCAGCGCGGCTTCCGGCAGCAAGCGGAGCTGGGAACAGGACCGCACCTACGATGGCCTCGACCTCCCCGACGAAGATTTCGACTACGGCGACTTCGTCGCGCGCGAGTTCGGCGGGAAACCGCACCGCAGGACCGGTATCAAATGGTACTGGTGGGCCACCGCCATCGGCATCGTGATCCTCATGACCCTCGCCGGTTTCGCGCTCTGCGGCTGGGGGCGGTCGGTGTGGTGGTAAATGCACCACGGATTCCCACTTGGCAAAATTCAAGCCGCTGGCTGAACTCCGGTGATATGACGGAGGCAGCGGTGGAAATCGAATACCTGCGGAAGCGCTACGGCAGCTTCGAAGCCCTCGCGGGCGTGTCGCTCAGCGCACCGAAGGGCAGCGTGTTCGGCCTGCTGGGCCCGAACGGCGCGGGCAAAAGCACCCTCGTCAAATCGCTGCTCACCATCATCCGGCCCACCGAATGCCGCGGGACGCTTCTCGGGAAGAAGATCGGGGATCGCGCGACGCTCGCGAAAGTCGGCTACTTGCCGGAACACGCCAAGTTCCCGGACTATCTCACCGGGCGCCAGGTCATCGCCTACTCGGCTGGCATGGCCGGAGTCGCGGGGAAGATCGCGAAACAGCGGATCACGCGGCTGCTGGAGGTGGTCGGCATGTCAGGCTGGGGCAACAAGCGGGTGGGCACCTACTCGAAGGGCATGAAGCAGCGGGTCGGCCTCGCCCAGGCGCTTGTGAATGAACCGGAGATCGTGTTCCTCGACGAGCCGACCGACGGCGTGGACCCGGAGGGGCGGATCGAGATCCGCAAGTTGATCGAGGCCATGAAAGCGGAAGGCCGCACGGTCTTCGTGAACAGCCATCTCCTCGCGGAGGTCGAGCAGGTGGCCGATCAGGTCGCCATCCTCTCCAACGGGAAGGTGATCCGCTCGGGCTCGGTGAACGAACTCACCGGCGCGGGCAAGCACTACGACCTTCGTACTTCCGGGCCGGTTCCCCTCTCCCTCCGCGAGAAGCTCGAAGCCGCGGGAATGCAGGTTGCCGGTGACCGCGTGACCATCCCGGCAAAGGATGCCGCGGAGATCCAGGGCGTCATCGATGCCCTGCGGGCGGCCGGCGTAGTCATCCGCGAGCTGAAGGAGGCCCGGCAATCGCTCGAGGAGCTGTTCCTTTCGGCGGTCGGCAGCGCGCGCGAAGCGGCGAAGGGAGGTGCGGCATGAGGGCGGTGCTCGCGGTCTTCATGGATTCCTTCCGCCTGCTCCAGGCACGGCGCTTGTTCTGGATCACCTTCGGGATCTCGATGCTGGTCGCCCTGGCCTACGCCTCGATCGGCTTCGACGAAAAGGGGATGACTCTGTTCTTTGGCGCGAAGGAATTCGAGAACCCGATCCTCCGCGAAGGCCGGCCCGAGGCCGCCGCCTTCTACGTGATGATATTCACCGACTGGATCGTCGGCTTGTGGCTGGCGTGGTTCGCGCTCGGCCTCGCCATCATCTCCACTGCCGGCATTTTCCCGGACTTCATCGCGGAAGGATCCATCGGCATCTCGCTGTCGAAGCCCGTGGGCCGCATCCGCTTGTTCCTCCTCAAGTTCGCCGGCGGCCTACTCTTCGTCGCGCTGCAGGTCGCGGTGTTCACGCTCATGGTCTTCATCGCCATCGGTTGGCGCGTTGGTGAGTGGAACCTCACCATCTTCTGGGCCGTGCCGGTCGTGACCTTCGTCTTCGGCCTCCTCTACTCCGTGGCGGTTCTGATCGGGGTCTGGTCCCGCTCGACCTTGTTCGCGCTGCTCGGAGCTTGCGGGGTTTGGATGATCTCGTGGCTCGTTCATTTTACCGAGCAGCAGTTCTACACCTTCGCCCACACGGTGCCCGAGTCCGGCCTCTCCGTGGACTACCAGAAGGGAGACGTGAAGGAAACCGAACAGGAAGGCGAGAAGATCGACTGGGTCGTGAAAGCCCATTCCACCATCGAGACCATCGGCAGCCCCCTGCCGAAGACCAGGGACTGCACGCTCTACCTCAAGCGCCTGATTCGCATGCAAAAGCGGGACTCCATGCTCTCGGGCGTCTCCCTGGGCGATCTCATGACCGGCACCATCCCGAGTCCCATGCAGTCCCGCGCGGTGAAGAAGGCCGAAGAACGCCACTCCGCCTGGTACGTCTTCGGTACTTCCGCCGTCTTCGGTGCCTGCGTGCTCTCGCTCGCCGGTTGGATCTTCTCCCGGCGCGACTACTAGCAGGGATCAGGCGCGGGTTGCAGGCATCTCGAAGCCCCTACACCGGCGCAAACACCATCGCCGTCCGCGCCGGCGTGTAGATCGAGAGCATCCCGTCCCTCCGCACCGGATAGACCATGCTCGCGTCCACCCGGTCCTGCCCGCCGAAGAACGAGGCATCCGTGTCCAGCACCAGCCGGTATTCGCCCTTGCCCGGCACCTTCAGTTCATAGTCCGGGATCGAGCGGTCGATCGAGAGATTGAACACGAAGATCAGATCCCCGCGCCGCGCGCAAATCACCTTGTTCGTGATGTCGAGGTTCAGCAGCTCCGCGGGTTCCATCCCGGGCAGGCCATGCTGCTTGCCGGTCTCCAGCATCGCCCGGTCGAAGGCACCGAGATAGGCATACTTCAGCGCCGGATTATCCGCCAGCGACCACTGCCGGCGGCAGTAGTGATAGGACCAGCCGTTGCCCTCGCGCGGGAAGTCGAGCCACTCCGGATGCCCGAACTCGTTCCCCATGAAATTCAGCCAGCCCTCCCCGCCGAGCGCGAAAGTCAACAGGCGGATGATCTTGTGCAGCGCGATTCCGCGTTCGACCACCGGGTTCGGGTCATCCTTGCCCATGTGCCAGTACATCGCTTGGTCCATCAGCCAGAAGGCCAGCGTCTTGTCGCCCACCAGCGCCTGGTCGTGGCTCTCGGCATAGGCAATGTTCGCCTCGCCATGGCGCCGGTTGGTCAGCGTGCCCCAGATCTCGCCCACGTCCCAATCTTCGTCCCGGGTGTGCTTGAGCAGCTTGATCCAGAAGTCCGGGATGCCCATCGCCAGCCGGTGGCTGAAACCGACACCGCCATCGGCGACCGGCTTGCACAGCCCGGGCATGCCCGACATGTCCTCCGCCACCAGGATCGCGCCGGGCTTCAGTTGCCGCGCCAAGGTGGTCGCGAGTTGGAGATAGAGGATCGCATCCGCATCGGCATCGTCGCCGAAGTACTTCCAGTAGTCGTCGAAGGACGCGGCGCCTCGGTGCCAATAGAGCATCGAGGTCACGCCGTCGAAACGGAAACCGTCGAAGCGGAATTCCTCGAGCCAGTGGCGCACGTTCGAAAGCAGGAACTGCCGCACCTCCGGACGGCCGTAGTCGAAGACTTTCGAGTCCCACTGCGGATGATCGCCGCGCGCGTCCGCATGGAAGTAGA
>CBFGPU010000126.1:0-6790 GCA_965650715.1 uncultured Haloferula sp.
GTGACCGTGCCCACGACGGTTCCGGAAGGCGGGAACTCATCGACGGCGAAGCGGTCCGGCGCGACGGCACCGGCGATGGTTCCGTCGATCGAGAAATGTCCGAGCGAGCCGTAGTCGGTATAGCCATCGCCGGTGGCGCTACCGCGACCGACGCCATCGACCAGGATCGTGTAGGTGCCGGGGGGGAGGTTGACGTTGAAGGTGGCATCGACCCCGAGATCGGGGTTCGAGGCGGCGATCAAGGTGTTCGACGAATTCCGTAGTTCCGCGCTCAGGTCGAGATTCGGACCCTGGGGCGAAGGCCTGACGGTTAGATTCAAGGTGCCGCCGCTGGTCGTGAAGCCGAACGCGTCCAGATCGCTGCGGGTGGCGATGATGCCGTCGTCATCCACCATCGTGCCGAAGAGTTCGAGGGGGCTGGCGGTGGCGGCGGTGTCGCCGTGGTCATCGGCGCGAATGTCGATGGCATTGAATCCATTGATGACCGCGAGGTCGTCCTGGAGTTCGTTCGCGTCGAGGTATTCGCCCCTCGACCACTGGGAGAGATTCTGGTAGTAGCCGACACCCATGATCGGAGCCCAGCCGGTGTCGCCATTGCCGTGACCGCCGTAGTAGCCGACATCGGGATTCTTGCCATCATGACCGAGGCCGAGGGTGTGGCCGATCTCGTGCGAGATCACCTCGGCGGACGCCTTGCCGGAGGAGTAGAAGGCCCAGCACGGCGTATCACCGCCCCAGTTCCAAGAGCCGATATAGGCGATGCCGCCGGCACCGGGCGCGGCATTGGTGGTGGGCGTGACGATGCAGCGCTGGCGCGAGGTCTCCGGGGCGTCCAGATAGACCTGCAGGTCCGTGGTGACATTCACGTTGAAGGGTGCGAAGTCCTCCGCCACGCGGGCCCACACTTCGAGGATCTGCGCATTACTGGAGCCCGAAGGTGCGGCATCGAAGTCCCCCCAACCGTCGTGCGGACCTTCCTCGCCATCGAAGTCAAGATAGACCACGCCGGTGGCACCCGGGAGACTTTCCAAGGGGATCACGCCGTTTTGATAGGGAGGGATGGGGATGTCCGTCGGATGCTCCTGGGGCAGCGATTCCCCGGTGGCGGGGCGCTCCGCAATCCGGGGCATCTCCACGGTAGGCATCGGGTAATTGACACAGCTCACGCCATCCGCGTGATGGAGCGCCAGCTCGGGCTCGCCGCGGGACCCTTCGGTCAAAAGGTAGCCATACTCCTCGTCGGGGAAGCGAATGGCCCCCGCATAGAGGCCGGAGGGCGTACCGTCCGGTTGGCGGCGGAAGAGGAAGCGGCCGAGGGCTGGCTCTGTCAGGATGCCCTCGCTCATGATCCAAGTGCCCGCCGCATCGGTCTCAAAGCGCTCCACGATCCCGGCGGCGCGTTTCCCATCGGGAAGGGTGAAGGCGAGGCCCCGGCCTTTGGTGACTCTCTCGAAGATTGCCGGGGGCAGGGTGGCGGTGACGGGACCCGAGGCCGGATGGGGTCTTCCTTCCGCGCAATGCGGGCAATCCGCGGGATGGGGAAGGGCCGGAGAGTCCTGGGCGGTGGCCGCGATGGCCACCGTCACGGGTGCGGCATCCGGAACCGGGGTCTCAGCCCTTGCCTCGGGCCTCGGCTCCGACTGGAACGGATGCGACCGGGAGAGGAAATAGCCGGGGAGGAGGGCCGCGAGCACGAGGGTGCCGAGGATGAGAACAGGGCGGTTTCTCAATGGGTCAAATGGGTTTGACGGAGCAAACCAGCGTTTGAAAGGGGCGGCAAGGGGAATGTCCGCGCGCGGATCTAACCGGGGAGAGGGGAAGGCGTGGCGGCGTGGGTCGCCGCAAATGTCTTTCCCGCTTCCATCACTTCACAAACGCGCCAGCTCACGGAGGACACTTCAATATGTCACCCATGTCGGCATACACCTGTTACCCATGTACCAGGTCTGTACACGGAGAGCGGTCCCTGCCTTGCTACTTCCGATCCTTCGCCCGCTGGTACCTCGACCTTCGCTCGGTGGCCTCCGGGGGCTCCTGCGCGGTTACGACCGGCTTTTCTTCCGTAACCGCGGGCATCACCGGCGCGACGGGCTTCGCGACCTTCACCTTCTTCGGCTTCACGACTTTCTCGCGCTTCTCGAAGTGCGGCAGCGCGGGGATCGGCAGCTTCCAGCCGGTGCGGGTCATCAAGGCCTCCGTGATCAGGAAGACCAGCATCGCCAGCGCGATCCAGAGGCGCAGCGAGACATCCTGCCGCGTCGGCGGACGCAGCCATGCCTTTGAAAGATCGACCAACTCGCGCCCGCCGGTTTGTGCGGAGACGGTGCGGAGTTCCGCCAGGCGCTCCGGCTCGAAGGACCACTCCACCGAGGCACCCACCGTGAGCGGGCCGAAGGGCAGGGCGTGCTCGCCCACCTGGATCGCACCGCGCACCACCGCGCCTTCGTCGAGATCGCGGGTCACCGAGAAATGCCCGGGCGCGATGCGCTTCCACGGCACATCGAAGGGCTTCGCTCCGGGACCGCTTTCCAACATCCGCAGCAGCGGCGGGGAAGCGGCGAGCTTCTGGGACCACTGCTCGGGATCGTAGAGCAGATCGAGTGTCAGGCGCGTGCCATCGAGCCGGTGCTTCAGGCCGATCCCCGGCGGCAGGTCCATGCCCATCAGCCAGCGGGTCATCGTCTGCACGAAATCGCCGTAGCCCTTCCAATCGCGGATGCCCTGCGAGAACTCGCCGCCGAGCGGGAAGGACACCGCCGCGCTCCGGCCCAGGCCGCGGCGCGCGTGCGCCACCAGCGGGGCCACGTATTCGTCCTTGCTCACGAGCGAGGTTGTCGCGTCCTCGCGAGCGTAGGAGAGGTTGTAGCCGTCCACCTGCGGCAGCCAGTCGAGGAGCTTCGGCGAGATCTCCGCCCAGCGCCCGGTCGGCTGCGCGCCCACCGGATCCTCGATGAAGGCGGAGCGCGCGATGGTCACGGTTTCCTGCGCGAAGATCTTCGGGATATCCATCGGCCGGTCGGTGAAGAACACGCGCCCGCCGCCGCGCTTGCCGATGTCCTCGATCAGCTTCGCGTCCACGTCCGCGGGCGTGCCCAGGCCGATGACCGAAACGGTCGCGCCTTCCTTCTGCATCTCGGCGAGCAGGTTCTTGTAGTCGCCGGGTTCCTCGGTGTCGTTCGCGTCCGTGAAGAGGATCACGTGCCGTGTGCCGACCTGCGCGTTCTTCAGTTCGTCCCACGCGGCCTTCAATCCTTCATAGACGAAGATGCCACCACCCATCGACTGGATCTTGCGCACCCGGGCCTGCAGGGCGGCCTGATTGCCCTGCACCTGCGTGAGCGGCACCACCTCCTCCGGTGCGCTATCCACGGCATAGACGCAGATGTGATCCGCCGCACCGAGCAGGCCGATCGCTTCCGCCGCGCCGGCATTCGCAAGGTCGATCTTCTTCAAATCCTTCCCGCCCCCGCCCGCGCCCGGATCCACGCTCACCGACATCGAGCCCGAGCGGTCGATCACGATCGCCAGTGCCACGGAGAGCTTGCGGTGCTCGCTCTTCAACTCCATCGAGACCGGCAGCAGCGTGTCGATGGACGACTGGAAGTAGCCGCCCGAGCCGAAGGACTGCTTGCCGCCGGCCATCAGGAAGCCGCCCGCCTGCTCGCGCACGAAGAAATCGAGCGCGTTCATGAAGGGCAGGGGAATCTCGAAGGCCGGGACGTTGTTGAAGATCACGGCGCGTGCGCCGCTCAAACGCCCGGGGTTCAGCTCCTGGGGCGTGGCCACGTCCACGGTGAAATCGAGCGAGGACAGCACCTTGGCGACCGGGTCGTCGGTGTACTTGGTGACCAGCAGCACGCGCGGGCCGCCCGCGATCTCGATCCAGCGCGAGGCGCGGTTGTTGCCCGGATGCGCGTCGGTCATGCCGCTGCCCGCGACGACGTTCACCTCGGCCTCGTACTGGAAGGAGCCCGAGCGGGTGAGGCGGTCCGTGAATTCCACGCGCCCTACACCCGCCTCCAGCTTCACGGTCGTCTCGGTCAGCACCTGCTTGCCGCGGCGCAGGGTCAGCTTCACGTCGGCATCCGCCGAGCCGCGGATGGTGGCCGCGATCAGGAAGGGCTCGCCTGCCTGCACGCGCTCGGGCAGCTCGATCCGGGACAGGCGGAAGTCGTCCACGGTCTCTTCGCGCACCAAGCGGAAATCGAGCGGGATGCCGCGCGCCTGAAGCTCCTCCACCGCCTCGTGCAGCGGCTCGGTGGCGAAGCCGTCGGTGAAGACCAGCACGCGGGCGGGCCGCTTCTCCCCGGCCATCGCCGCCACGTGGGAAATCGCCAGCCCGGTGCGCGTGAGCTTGCGCGAGCCGGTGTAGGTCGCGCCGTCGCGCCCGTGCTCCACGATCTCGCCGCCGTAGTCGAAGAGATGCATCTTGTCGCGGCGGCCCGGCTTGGCCTTCTCCAGGAGCGGTTCCCACTCCACCAGGCCCTTGTCCACCAGGTCCTCGGTCGATTCGGAGCGGTCGAGCAGGACGAAGAGGTCCATTGCATCCTCCGTCACGTTGATCTTCGGATCCGCCAAGCCGAAGGCGGCGAGCAGCACCAGGCTCAGGCGCAGCGGCGACCACAGCCGCAGGCTCTTCCAGAACCAGCCGGCGAAGAGGCAGGCGGGGATGATGAGGAACCACTCTGGAGAACCGAAAGTCATGGGATGAGCCAGTGATAGAAGGGCCGGGGGGCGTTCTCGTCGCGCAGCTTGTGGGTGCCGTTCACGCGCGCGATTTCCCAGCGGTTGCCGATCTTCTCGGCGAGTTGCACCTCGATCCGCCCGGCGCGGGTGGTGTCGATGAAGCCGGCGCAATTCAGAGGGATCGCCTTGCTGCCCTTCTCCTTGCGGTAGATGGCCACGTCTTCGGCGCGCAGGATCTGCCCGGGCTTCGCGCCCACGAGCCAGTAGCTCGCCGGGGCGGCGGGACGGAAGAGCGTGCCCTTGCTCGCGACCGTCACCGACTGGTCCTTGTGCCGCCACGCCTTCGTGCCGGCGCAACTGCTGCCCAGCAGGGCAAGCAGGCCGAGCGACAGCCGGGTGATGACGGGGAGGGGTCTCATGCGGGATTCTCCTGAACCGGAGTGGCGGAAGCGGCCGGAGCTTGCGGCTTCCGTGCCTCGCGTTCACGCGTGAAATGCCAGGAAATCAGGAGCGCGGCCAGCAGGACGAGGAACCACGCCCGCCAGAGGTGATCCTCCTCGGTATGGCGCTCGACCAGCGCGGTGTTGCCGGTATCCAGGGTGTTGACCGCGGCGCATCGGGAAAAGTCCGCCTCGCGCGTGTCGGCGAAGTGGACGCCCGCCTCCAGCAAGGTCGTGTCGCCTTGCCTCACCCGCAGGAATCCGGGATCGAGCGGCGCGTCGAATTGCACGCTGGCCGCCGCGGGCTTCTCCTCGGTCTCGAGCACCTTGCCCGCGAGATCGACCGTCTCGAAACGCAGGTCCCCGGCCTCCGCGCCGGTCTTGGCCGCGAGCGCGACCGGTTGCGCGGTTTCCAGATTCTCCGTGGCCGGAGCGACTTTCGACGCGCGCAGCTGCTCGGCGAAGCGGTGCAGCATCACGATGAAGGAGGGCTGCGTCTCGGCATTCGACAGGCGCAGGTCGAAGTTGAAGCAGAGCTGGCGGCTGGCGGGGAGTTCGCCGCTGGCCGGGGTCTCGCGCAGGAAGATCAAGGCGCGGTCGCCCTGCCACAGCAGCACCGTGTCGGCATCCCGCCGCTGGAGCTGGATCGTCTCGCGCACCAGCAGGGATTGCCAGTTCAGGCCGTCGATCAGCGGGCTCTTCTCGGCCACGATCCCGCCCTTCAGGTAGGCCCCGCCGCGCGTGTCGTCGCGCACGAAGACGATCGCATTGCCCGTTGCCGTGACGGGGTCGAGCGGATCGTAGGACAGGATGGTGAGATCGGCGGAAGCGGTGTCGTTGACCGCCTGAGTGGCCTCCAGCGAGCGCAGGAGCTTCTTGGAGAGCGCGTCGTAGGCGTCACCGGTGGCCGCGAAGAGGGCCAGCGTTTTCGGTTGCGGAGCGACCATGGGCAGGGTGTCGTCGAGCGTGAAGGCATCCGGCGAGAGCACCAGCCGCGCGCGCGAGGTGTTCTGAGGGAAGGCCGCTTGCAGCGTGACGATGCCGCCCGGTTCCATCCCGAAGGGCTTCGGCTCGGTGCGTGAGCCGTCGGGAAGCTCGAGCTGCCAGGTCCGCGAACTACGGGACTTGGAGTAGTTCCGCACCATCGCCTGGAAGACGCGCGCGCCTTCCTTCTCGCCGATCTCCACGCCGGTGAAGCCGACGTTGTCCACCGGTTCGCTCACCGAGATCACCCGCGCGTCGAAGGGCGGGGCCTCGACCGGCGTGTCCGTGGCATAGACCACGATGCCCTCGCGCGCGACCAGCGAACGGGCGAGCCGCAGCGCGTAGGATGGATCGGTCAGGCCCGCGCGCGGCGTCCAGTCGTCGAGTGCCGCCGCGAATTCCTCCGGCGAGTTGCCCGCGTAGAGCCTCGGTTTCCCGGGAGTGCTTTCCAGCACCGTGAGGTCGAGCACCGCCGCCGCGCCCTGCAAGTCGGCCAGCGAGGCGACCAGCTTTTCCCGCAGCTTTTCCTTCGCCACCGCCATCGAAGCGGAGGAATCCAGCACGATCGCCACCCGCTGCGTGCTGCGCGCCTTCTGGTAGCGAGGCTCCGCCAGCAGCCAGGTCAGCAGGAGCACCCCGAGCAACTGCATCCACAGCGGCACCGAGTTCATCAGCCGGTC
>CBFGPU010000127.1:0-6745 GCA_965650715.1 uncultured Haloferula sp.
ACGCAAGCCGAGAAGGCCCTCCCGGTCGTAGCCTTCCGGGGCGTCTTCTCGGCGCTCGGCACCGAAGAAGAGCCCGGCTTCCACATCCTCGTAGCGCTTCGATTGCTCGACCGCGACGTTCTGGCTCGCCGCCGTCGCGCCGAGCACCGCCGCCTGGAAGTCCGGCCGCTTGGAAGGATCGACCGCCGTCGCCGGCAGCACCGCTTCGGGTAGCGTGCCCCCCACATGCAGGGGCTCGTCCGGCCGTACCCCGAGCAGCGGCTTGATCTCGCCGATGGCCGCCGCTTCCGTGGCATCGAGCTGCCGCATCTCCAGCGTCAGGCTCGCGGCTTCGAGCTTGGCCTGCCCGGCATCAAGGGGGGAGCCCTCGCCCTTTGCTGCCACCCCGGCGAGGAATTCGGCGAAGTCCTTCGAGAGCTTCTCCTGGTCCTTCAGCAGCTCGCGCTGCTTGCGGGTGGCCAGCACCTTCACGATACCTTGGCGGGCATCGGCGATGAGCTGGCGCTCGACCTCGCGGACTTCCGCTTCCGCCACCTTGACCTCGGTGGCTGAGACGGTCTTCTCCAGCCGCAAGCGGTTGGTGACCGGGAAGCGCTGGGAGAAGCCGATCTCGAGCGAGCGCTCGCGGTAGCGTGGGTCGTGCGACATTTCGACGCCGAGTTCCGGATTCGCGAGCCGGCCGGACTGGGTCTGGCGGCCGCTTGCCTCGCGGATGCGCAGTCGCGCGGCGGCGAGGTCGGGATTCTGGGCGCGGACCCGGTCGCCGACGCTGGCGAGCGAAATGACCACGCCCGGCTCGGCATGACCGAGAGATACCGCGAGACACCAGGCCGCGACGGTAGGGGAAAAGAGAGAATACATGGAGAAAACAGGTGCCGCCCCTTCGACACGGGACGGAATGATCGCTTGGAAAAACCTTGGAACGATCCGCGGGCAAAAGAGGCCATGCGGAAGAACGGCGGGCACACAAGGCCGGCCGGAGCATCGGTTAGGCGACGCTCAGATCAAAGGGGGCTTGTCCAAGGAAAACACCGGCTCGTCCGGCCTCAAGGCGGACAGCCAAGCCACATCCAGCCGGCAACCACCGGGCGGCAGAAGCCCGGGAAGCTGGATTTCCACACCCGCCAGCGGTGCTGCATGGCAACACGCGTGGCTGTGGTGCTCGTGCGGGTAAGGCGGGCAATCGGGACCGTGCGGGTCCTCGGGAGCGCCGCCATCATCGTGATGATGACCACAGCATTCATGCGCCTTCGGCTCGCCGTGGAAATGATCCAGAGCGAGCACGCGACCGCAGAGCCCGGCGATCACGCCGAACACCAGCAGCCATGGAAGCCAACCGCGCACGATCCCGAAGAAACCCAGCAATCCGCATTCTGCAAGCCCAAAGCTGCCCCCCCGGCCGCTGGAAATCCCGCTTTCCACCTCTCGCTCCCCTGGCGAAAGTCGCCCGCATGTCCGTCGCCGAGCCCCAGAAGGAACTGCGCTTCACCCGCGCCGGACAGGCTCCTTTCTTCATGATCCTCGCCGCTGTCGCCTTCATGGCGGCACTCGTGTTTTTCCTCCTCGCACCCTACCGCGCGGACCATCCCGCCCTTCCTCACCCGGCCTGGGGCCTGCTTCCCCTCATCCTCGCGCTCGGCCTTGCCCGTCTCGCCTGGCATTGCGCCCGCCACGCCTATATCCTTCTCAGCCCGATCGGCGTGGAAATCTTCCCCTTCTTCCGCCCTGCTGCGACCATGCAGGTGATCCCTTGGGCGCAGATCGCGGCCGCGGATATCGACCGCTCCCGCCTCACCCTCCATTTCACCGCGGAGAAGACCTCCGGCATCCATCTCTCCCTTGCACCGATCGCCAGGGACCGCCGCGAACTCCTCGCCAAGGCCATCCGCGGAAGGCTGCCCGCTTGAAAGTTGTTGGACCTTCGATGTCCGATGTTCAAGTTCCCCCCATGCGACCTCCGTCACGACAGATCCTTTCGGTGGAAGAAGCCTTCGGCCAGCAGGGGTGGCACTGCGAAGCGGTCGAAGGCAAAGATGTCCTGCGCGCCGTCTTCACCGCCCACCACACGCGCATCGAGATGGTCGTGCAGGCCTACCCGCCGATGAATGCCCTCGCGGTCATGGGCGAGATGCCGCTGCCCCTCGACGAGGAACACCAGCCCTACCTCCTGGAACTCCTCGCCCGCGCGAACAAGACCCTCAACCTCGGCGGCTTCGAGTACGACCTCGACCGCCAGCGCCTCGTCTTCCGCATCACCAATCTCTTCGACAAGGAGCGCTACGATGCCGACATCGTGTCGTCCATGGTCCACTGTACCGTCGCGGAGATGGACCGCATCGCCCCCTACGCCACCACCGTGATCCGCACGCCGGAGGATTTGCTCGACGACCTCGACCTGAAACGCCTTCTCCAACGCGAAGACTTCATCCCCCCGGTGCCGGGCGACGAAGACGACCTGCCTTGACGCCATTCCCATGAAAGCCATCACCCTTCTCCTCGCATCCGCCAGCCTCGCTTTCGCCGCCGCTCCCGGCCACCCCGCCGAAACCTGGGAATTCACCTTCGAGTCCGGCTACCTTTGGAACATCGGGTCTAACACCGACATCGATTACGAAATCGCGCCGACCCAGCTCACCTTCCGCAGCCCCACGGTGCTGAATTGGTTCGCCGGGGACGATGGCTCCCGCGTCGTCGTCCGCAGCCGCGTTTCCTTGCTCGGCGAATCGATCGTTGAAGGGCCGGAGGACTACTACATCGGCATCAACGGTGCGCCTTCGATCGAGTATTGGTTTCCGGATCAGAAGACCTCGGCGTTCTTTTCGATCGGCGGTGGATTCGGGTGGACGAACTCGACGCGCGATCCGGAAGGGCAGGGGCAGGACTTCACTCTGAACTGGTTCTCCCAGCTCGGGTTGCGGCGGGAGATTGCGCCGAACCTATCGGTACTAGGCGGGGCGTACTTCATCCACCATTCGAATGGCGGCCAAACCGACCCCAACCCCGGCATCGACGCCCTCGGCTTCACGTTCGGCGTCGGCTGGCGCTTTTAGAACGGCGTTCGAGATGTCGTGACCCCCGACCCGCAATAGGCAGGGACGTCTCTCCGAGACGTCCGTCGGAGGACGTTCCGCCTCACCCCCCATTTCCCTTTTCTCCAATCGCCCGCCTCCCTCGATCCCGAAGGGATCGCAGCCCGCTTCGATATCACGCGACACTCCCCCCGCGCAGCTCCAAGCTCGGTCCTCTACTCTCCCACCACCGGCCACCCGTCCTTCCACTCCAGCGGCAACATCCTCAGATCCGACCTCCCCCTACGATCCTTGTCGTAGAAATGGTGCACCAGCATCTCCCGGCCCCTCTCCACGAAGATCGAGGCATGCCCCGGCCCGATAAAGCGCCCCTTCGTCGCGAGAAAAGCCGATCCCCCGCCATCCTTCATGTCCACCCCGTCGCGATCCAGATAAGGACCGGTCGCCGACTTGCTCCGTCCCACCCGGATCTCATACGTGCTGTTCACCCCGCGGCAGCACTTCCCCCAATTCACGAAGAGATAGTAGTAGCCGCCGTGCTTGTGGATGAACGGCGCCTCGATTTCCGGATTCATCGCCAGCTTCACCGGCTCGGCCCCTTTCTTCGCCAGCCCCGTTTCCGCATCGAGCTCGATCACGAAGATGCCTTCCCAAAACGAGCCGAAGCTCATCCACAGCTTCCTTCCATCCGCGATCACCGCCGGGTCGATCGCATTGAAGCGGCCCCCCTGGCGCGACCGGATTACCAGCCCCTCGTCCTTCCACCCGTAGTCCTTCGAGGCAGGGTCCAGCGTCTTCCCGCTGATCAAACCGATCGCCGAATGCTGTGAACCGAAGCTCGAAACGGAATAGTAAACGAACCACCGGTCCTTCACGCGGATGATATCCGGCGCCCACAGATGCCCCTTGTTCGCTGGCACCTCCGTCTTGTGCCACGCCGGAAACTCCCCGAACAAGGGCCCCACCTTCCGCCAGCGCCCGTCGGGCTCGCGCTTCAGCAGGTGAATGCCCTGCCCCGTGCCCAGGCACCACACCCCGTCCCTGTCCTCGACCACTGTGGAGGGATCATGGACCCGCGGGTAGTCGCCTCCCTCCCAGCCCTGCGCTGCGGCAGGCCGGATCAGACCGAGGACCAATCCCGGCAGCAAAAGCAAGAAACGCATGCCTTGGAAACGCAATGACCGGCCACAAATTTCAAGGATGTCGGAGTGCATCTCGGGAAGTGTGACGACAAATGTCGTCAAATTTGCTGGACGATGACGACAGATGTCGTCACTCCTTCTGCTAACGATGAAGTCCCTTCCTCCTCTCTCTCCCGCCGAACAGGCACTGATGGATCTGGTCTGGCAGCACCAGCCGGTGTCGGTCGCTGCCCTTCTCGACCTCGTGAATGCCGACCGCGAGGAGCCGATCACCCGCAATACCCTGCAGACCCAGCTCACCCGCTTGGAAGCGAAAGGCTGGCTGCTGCGGGACGATGGCGAACGCGTCCGGCTCTACCGGGCCGCGGTCCAAGGGAAGAAAGGTCGCGGCAAAATCTTGTCCGAACTCAAGCAACGGCTCTTCGGCGGCTCCGGCCTCTCCCTTGTTCGCTGCCTCGTGGAAGAAGGCGGCCTCAGCGATGAGGAGATCAGGGATCTCAAGGCCCTCATCGCGAATCACAAGAAGGGAGGCAAGCCATGACCCTTTCACCCTACCTCATGACGGTAGCCCTCCACGCGCTGCTGCTTTCCTCGCTCGTGGTGCTGTCGCTGCTCTTCCTCCGCCCGCCCGCCCGTCGGGCAGCCGTGGCTCTCGGCGGTGTGCTCGGCATCGCGCTGCTTCCTTGGCTCTCCGCCCTGCTACCCGCTGCGGCCACGGAGGCATCCGCTTCGCTTGAACCACAGGCCATCACCGTATCGGCCTCTTGGCGCGTGATCACGATTCCCGCGGCCGATTTCTCCCTATCCCCGGCCGCCGCCTCGCCAGCGGCCCCAGTCTTCACGTTTCCCTCCGCATGGACGCTCGCCGCCTGGGTATGGCTGGTCGGTAGCGTGCTGCTGCTTGCAGTCGTCGCCTCCGGTCTCCTGAAGCTCCGCCTTTGGAGAACTTCGTTCCGCATGCCTTCTTCCGATGAGTCCATGATCCTCGAAAAAGCCCTGCCCGCAGGACTCCGCTTCGATCAGATCCGCCTTTCCGGAACTTCCTGCAGTCCTTGTGTTCTCGGCTTCATCCGGCCCCTGCTGGTACTCCCCGCGGGCTTGTTAGAGAGTTCCTCCCCGCAAGAGCTTGCCTGGATTCTCCGCCACGAGCAGGGCCATCTCCTCGGTCGCGATTCACGTTGGACCTTGCTGGTCGCGCTCACCCGGGCACTCTTCTGGTGGAATCCCCTGGTGCATCACCTGGCCAAACGCTGGGAGGCCGCTCGCGAAGAAATCTGCGATCTCCATGCCGAGTCCGCCGAGCGCGCGGACTATGGCGATTTCCTCATCCGCATGGCCGCCGCCTGCAAGGGCCCTCACATGCTTGCCGCACCCATGGTCGGCGGGGCGAAACGTCGCCTGCGGAAACGCCTCGTCTCGTTCCTGAATGCTCCGGAAATCATCGACCTGCGCGCAGGCCGCGACTTCATCGCCGCCCTTGCCCTTGTGCTGCCTCTCCTCGCCCTTTGCAGCTCCTGCGTGCGGATCGGCGGGGAGGGGGAGCAGGTCAGCACCACCACCGCCGGAATGCCACCGCTTCTGCTCGAAACAGGGAAGAATCGGAAAGCAAAAGAGCCGCACCTCTTTGTGAAGCTCAACAACAGGATCCTCGCCACGGCCAGACCTCTCTCCGTGAGCGGCGCCGTCTTGGAGAAAAGCGGCACGGTCATAAGCCCGGACCAACTCCAGAAGCTGATGGTGGAAGCCTCCACCATAAAGGGATCCCCGTTGATATCATTTCCCGCCATCTCCCTCAGGAACGGGGAGAAATGCCTGCTCGAGATGATCCGCGAGAAACCTCCCGTCCTAGGAGAAAGTCGGGTCACGGCAGGCTGGGAGCTTCAACAGGCCGTTCGCTACGACGGCAAGTCACTCCGCATCGGCAATCACATCCGATACGCCTTTGTCCCCGGCAAGCAGTTCTCCTTTTCCTCGCGGGCACCTCTCGACGATGAACACACCCTGACCCAATCCGATTGGAAAAAGCTCGTCGTGAAAACCGCTGCCTCGGAAGCCAAGGTTCCCGAAAGTCATGCCGTGATCACGATCTTGGGCGAGGTCACGCCGGGCATGCACACCATTCTCATCACCGAGGTCATCCCCATCGATGCGACTGGCCGCACGGTCGATCGCTACAGGGATGCCATCTTCACTCCTCGGGAGCGCGATACCTTGCCGGGCAAGGTCCACGTCAACGCCACGCTGCTGAGTGATCCTGCCATGCCCGCCTGGGATGAAGTTCCCAAATCTCGTAAAGACATGCCAGTCACCCGCTTCGGGGGACTCTTCACCTCCGAGCAGTGGGGCATTATGACTAAAGAATTATCGACCGAGAATCTCGGCACCAAGTCATTCTCCACCGACATGAGGATCCAACCTTGGAAGCAGTTGCCTCAGCTCCAACTCGAAGCTGTCCGATACAGGCAAGATGCCGGTCTCGTGTCCCTTACCCTAGCCGTGAAGGAGACAGGGAAGAACGGCGGTGAGCGCCTTGTCAGCGAGGGGCTGACGATCGCCACCGGCAGCACCGTCACC
>CBFGPU010000128.1:0-6732 GCA_965650715.1 uncultured Haloferula sp.
GCAAGGCGATCCCGATAAGGCTCTCCGGATCGGATGCGGATTCGGACCCGCTTACTTTTCGGATTGTAAGCGGCCCCGCAAGCGGGGTCCTTTCGGGGACACCGCCGAACTTAACATATAAACCCAATGCCCGCTTTAAGGGGGAGGACCGCTTTTTTTACGTGGTCAACGACGGCACGACCGATTCCGCCCAAGCATGGATATACATCGATGTCAGAGCGAAAAACCGCAAGCCTTCCGCTACGTCATCAAGCGTGACATTGCACCAAAACTCTTGGTCGGGCACTCCTCTCAGCGGGACTGATCCGGAGCGCGACGCACTTTCCTTTAGTTTGGTCGGGTTGCCTAAGAACGGTAGGCTGGTCGGCACCCCTCCCTACATCAGTTATGTTCCGAACCACGGTTTCAAAGGAAAGGACAAAATTACCTTCCGTGTAAGCGACGGTTTCTCGACCTCCGCCATTGGTACTGTGGAACTCAATGTCATCAAGGTCTCCAACCAACTGCCGGTGGTCACTTCGAAATCGCTGGCGACGCCGTCCAACACGCGGCTGGCCATCACGCTCAGCGCCTACGATCCGGACGGCGAGGCGACGACCTTCCGTGTGCTGACCAAGCCGGCCTCCGGCAAGCTTGCCGGCAAGGGAGCCAACCTCCGCTATGTGCCCGCGAAGGGCTTCACCGGCACGGTGAGCTTCAACTACGTGGCGAACGACGGCACGGCGGACTCCGCGATCGCCACCATAACGATCAGTGTCACGGCTCCAACCGCGCGCTCGATCACCGGCGACAAAGTGTCGGGTGCGAACGAAGGGACGGTCGCCTTGCCGCGGCTTGCGATGATCCGGAATGCCGGGGGCTTCCAACTGGAGGTTCGCGGTGAACCGGGTTCGCGGTGGATTCTGGAAGATTCCCCGGATTTGAAAGGCTGGGCCGTGCAGGGTGAGGTGATTGTGGGTGGCGAAGGAATCACGACCTTGGATGTGCCGGCACCAGCCGGGCCGGGGCGCGGGTTTTACCGCTTGAGCCAGCCCTAGGGAGCGAGGTCTCCGATCAGATCGCAGGTCGACTTCATCCAGCCGGCTGGGTCGAAACGTGCCGAGATTCCGATGGCCCGTTCTTTCACGGCGGGATCGTGGAGAAGCCGGTCGAGCATCGCGGCAATCCGCTTGGCCTCGAACTGGCGCGGGTGCAGGCCATCGCCGAGACCGAGATCCCGCACCCGGCTGAGGGTGTCGAGTTGGTCGTGGGCCATCGGCTGGACGAGGTGGGGAATGCCCGCCTGAAGCGTCTGGGCGCAGGTTCCGACGCCGCCATGGTAGGCAAGGGCTGCCGCGCGGGGAAGGACCTGGCTGAAGGGAATGTATGGGAAGTGCCGTATGTCCCGCGGCAGGTCCGCCGGAATGGTGTTCGTGAAGCGGCTGAGAAGGATGCCCCGTTTTCCCAGAAGCCGGAGCGCTCTTACGGCCTCTCCGAAGAAAGCGTTGCCTCGATCCATCGCGCTACCCGGCGTGAACACCACCGGCGGCTCGCCGTCATCGAGGAAGGATTCCAAACCGGGCGGCAGCTCGCGGATCTCCTTCTCATCGAAAAGCGGGAAGCCGGTCAGGCGCGTCTGTTGCGGCCAATCCGGCTGCGGCGGACCGAACCATCCGGGGAAGAGGGCGATCACCCGATCCGGGGAATGCCAGTTCCGCAGCATGTCCCTCGCGGGAGGAAGGCCGTGCCGTTTCCTGAAGCGGTTCAGTTCGGGAAGCACCAGGGAGTCCACCATCCTTCCGGCCGCCCACCACTGGAGCGACTTCATCCAGCGGGGCGCGGATTGCGGCACGGGAGCACCGTGCAAGGCCGGCTGGCGATGGGAACTGACGAAGAGCGAGGGGGCGAGGTGAACGGTGGCAACGGGAATGCCGAGAATCTCGCGGACGCTGAGCGTGGCCCAGGCGAGGGAACTGGCGACGATGACGGTGTTGCCCGGTTCATGGAGTTCCCGGGCAACCTCGAGGATCATTCCATAGGACGGATCGACCGCGTTCCGGATCACCGACGCCAAGGCCTTCCGCGGGTGCCATAGATGGGGATCGCTCTGGACGCGCTCGAAGTCCTCGACGCTGCCCAGCGCCCGGAACCCGAGTCCCGCACGCCGCACCAGATCCTCGAAATAGCCGCTGGTGATGAGGAACACCTCATGCCCCCGGGATTGCAAGGCGCGGCCGACACCCGCGAAAGGGTGGACATCGCCCGCACTGCCCATGGCGTAGATCAGGATCCGCACTCGCGCGGTTGTGGGGGTCAAGGCCTTCCGGGCGCAACTTGAAAAGTCGCACTACTTCCCATCCCGCCGTCCTGCGGCGTAGGCTTCGAAGACGCGGCGGATCTCGTCACGTACCCGGCGGAAGACAGCCATCTGCTCGTCCTCGCTGCCCGTGGCGTGCGCGGGGTCGTCGAAACCCCAGTGGTGCCGGTTCAGCTGGCCGGGGAACATGGGACAGGCCTGATCCGCATTGCCGCAAACGGTGATCACGGTTTCCACATCCTGCGACAGGAACTCGTCCATATGCTTCGAGTGGTGGGCGGAGATGTCGATGCCGACTTCGGCGAGCGCCTTGATCGCGAGCGGATGCACGTAGCCCGCCGGCTTCGAGCCCGCGCTTTGCACGTCGAGGATATCGCCGGCGGCAGCGCGCAAGATGCCCTCGGCCATGTGGCTGCGGCAGGAATTACCGGTACAGAGGATCAGAACGGTCGGTTTCATGATGGAGAACTTTTGCCGCCGCAGCAGCCGGACTCGCGCGTACCGATGCAGAGCGGGATGGCGATAAGGGCACCCAGCACGGTGGCGACGGGGTAAAGCCAGATATACTCGAAGTGACCGCTCATCACCGCAGGGGCGAGCGAGCGGGCGGGATTCATCGAGGCCCCGCAGATCGGACCGGCGAACATGGCTTCCAGGCCCACCACCGCGCCGATGGCAATACCGGCAGTGATGCCCTTTTCCTTGGCGCCGGTCGAGACACTCAGGATGGTCAGCATCAGCATCGCGGTCAGCACGACCTCGAGGACGAAACTCTGCGAAACCGCACCGGCGGGAAGCGTCGCACCCAGCGTGGCGGAGGCGGGGAACAGCAACTTCAACAGTCCGCTGGCGGCGAAAGCCCCTGCGAGTTGTCCGCCGGCATAGGCCGCTACTTCATTCCACGGAAAGCGGCCCGCTGCGGCGAAGGCAATGGTGACCGCCGGATTCAGATGCGCGCCGCTGACGTCGCCGAAGGTGTGGATCATCGCCAGCACCACCAGGCCGAAGACCAATGCGATCCCCGCGTGTCCGATGGCACCGCCCGTGACCTCGTTGACGACGATTGCCCCGGTCCCCGCGAAAACGAGGCCGAAGGTGCCTAGGAATTCCGCGAAGAGCCGTTTCATGATCAACAGCAGCCCGCCGGGCCGCAGCAAGGGCTCTTCCCGCCGATGGAAGGCAGGCGGTCGATCGACGGAAGACCGCACAGCTCCGGTGCGAGACATTCGGTATGCTTGTGCGCCAGCTTCAGAATGACGGCGTCGTCAGCCAGTTCATGGCCGTCGATGGTGTATTGGGAGATCACCCGGTCCTCGTACTCCACCTCGACCGGAATGCCCTCGTCGGGCAGGTAGGCTGCCGCCTTCCGCAGGATGGAAGCCATTTTCCCGGTTTCGATGCGGTGGTCGTAGTCTTGGCCCACCCAGATCTGGAGCTGGCAAGCGAGGGTCTCGCGGAGGGTGCCGCCGCAGTCCAGGAAGGTCTTCTGGACCCGCCCGACTTCCGTCACGTGAAAGGAAAGGGGAACCGGAGAACCGTCCGGAAGCTGGATCCTGAAGAGGCGGTCGGAATGCTCGGCGAGCAGGGATTTCAGTTCGGAGAGTTTCATCGGGTAACGGTGGATTTGCGGCGCGATGCCAGTTGTTTGGGCCGGGGACAGCAGGAATTTTCCCGTTCGTGAAGGCGCTTGGCGGCCTTCGCCGGGTCGTCGGGGAAGAAGCTCGCCTCCTCGCGGGCGAAGAATCTGCTCAGGCTGCGGACCAGCGGCAGGAACTCGCGGGCGATGCGGAAGTAAGTCCACTTCTCGCGCTTCTCGCTCTCCAACAAGCCGGCCTTGCGGATGACCTGCACATGGCTGGAGACCGAGGACTGGGGCATCCCGAGGATGTCCGCCAGTTCGCAGACGCAGAGCGCATCGTCCGTCACCAGCCGCACGATGCGCCAGCGGGTTTCGTCACCCAAAGCGCGGGCCGTCGTGATGACGTTCCTCATAATGAGGATCATCGTTATGACTTTTGGCGATGCGTCAAGCGATTCCCTTCGTTCCGCGCAAGCTAGCCGGGAAATGTCACCCTGAAGAGGGTTCCCGTTTCGCTCGAACTCCTCACTTCGATCGTCCCCCCATGGCTTTCCACCACGGATTTCGCAATCGCCAGCCCCAGTCCCGAATGACCGTTGGTCTGCACGCGCGCGGAGTCCGCACGATAGAACCGGTCGAAGAGCCGTGGCAAATGCTCGGCCGGAATGCCGGGACCGGTGTCGGAGATCTCCAGGGTCGGCCCTTCCGCCATTGTCGTGGTGCGAATGCGCACGCGTCCGCCCTCCGGAGGATGCACAAGCGCGTTCGAAAGGAGGTTTTGCACGACCATCGCCAGAGAATGCTCATCTCCCCGGAGAGGGGCAGGGGAGAGATCCCGTTCGATCTCCGTGCCATGCTCGTCGGCGAGGGGCTGGAGGAGATCCGCCACACCGGCGGTGATCTCGGCGAGGTCGCAGGGTGCGTGGGCTGCACCGGCGGTCGGCAGATCCTGCTTGGCAAGAACCAGCAGGGATTCCACCAGCGCCCTCATCCGTTCCGCGGCGGCGCGGCAGGTGCCGATAATCTCGCGGTAGCGCTCCGGTTCACGGTCGCGTTTCAGGGCACGCTGGGTTTCGGAAAGGATGATCGTCACCGGTGTGCGCAATTCGTGGGAGGCATCGGCGGTGAAGCGCTTCTGCCGTTCGATGGCATCGGCGAGACGGTCGAAGGTGTCGTTGAGCACGTGCCCGAGACGGCCGAGTTCGTTGTCGGTGTTCGCCACCTCGATGCGCTCGTCCAGATTCCCCGCCGCGATGCGTGTCGCCGTGAGGCCGATGTCGTCGATAGGCTTCAAAGCCCGGCCTGCCAGCCACCATCCGCCGGAGAGCCCGGCAAGCCAGAGAGCGCCGCCCCCGAGGGCGAGCAGGAGGCCGAAGCGCACCAACTCCCCCTGCTCCGCGCTGATGTCGCGTCCGATGACCGAACTCATTCCGTTCGATCCGCTGCGGTGATGCTCGCGCAGGCTGCCGTGCTCGAGGAATCGCGGCGACCCGTCAGGGAGCTTCTCCGGTGGCTTGATATCGTCGGGCGCATTCGCGGAGATGAAGAGGGGCGTGCCGTCGGTGTCCCAGAAAGCGAGGTAGGTGCCGCCTCCGCGGTTCGCGAAGAGGGCGTGCAATTCCGGCGGGAAGGCCGAGACATCGCCGGGGTTCCGGAGCCGCTCGCGGATTTCGTCCATGCTCGGCGGATCGTCCTTGTTCGGAAGTGGACGCGAGGCGAAGAGACTCCGGAAGAACGCTCCTTGGAAGCTGCGGATCTCCCGGTCGATCTGGGCGGTGCGGTCGTTCGCCGCCAATCGGTACGCCAGCAGGCAGAGGCCCGCGATGAGCGCCAGCAGGATCAGCGCGTACCACAAGAGAAGGCTCCAGCGGACCGATTGGAAGTAGCGCTTCATTCGATGCAATAGCCGTGGCCTCGGCGGGTGGAAATGAACGGTGCGCCAAGCTTCTTGCGCACGTTCGAGACGTGCACGTCCAGCAGGTTCGAGAGCGTGTCCTCGTTCTCGTCGAAGAGATGCTCGTAAAGTTCGGCGCGGCTGACGACACATCCGCGATGAAGCGCGAGATACTCGACCAAGCGGTATTCGCGGGCGGTAAGCGGCACGGCCTCCTCGCTCCGGCGCACGAGTTTTGCAGCGGTATCCACCGTGATGTCCCCGATTTCGATGGTGCTGGATCCCGTACCCGAACTACGGCGGATCAGCGCGCGCAGGCGTGCCAGCAGTTCGTCGAAATCGAAGGGTTTTGTCAGATAGTCGTCCGCCCCGGCGTCCAGCCCGCGGATCCGGTCCGGCACCGCATCCCGCGCGGTGAGCATCAACACGGGTGTCGTCTTCTCGCGCCGCAGGCGGAGCAGCAGTTCCCAGCCGTCGAAGCCCGGCAACATCCCGTCGAGAATGATTGCGTCGTATTCGGCTTCCCTCGCCTTCGCCAATCCCTCCGGTCCGTCCCCCGCCGCATCCACGGCGTAGTCCTCCTCCCGCAGCCCTTCGGTCAAGCTGTGGCGGAGCAGGGGATCGTCTTCGATGACGAGCAAACGCATTTGAAGGGAATGACTGTTACCACGCGGCACTCGGGTGCTACTCGTGCCTCAGTGCCTCGATCGGATCGAGTCCCGCCGCTCTGCGGGCAGGCATGAAGCCGAAGAGAATGCCGATCGCAGCGGAGAAAATGACGGCAATGATGTTGATCTTCGGATCGAACGTGAAGGGAGCGCCAACCAGCGGGGACAGGACGTAACACAAGCCATACGCCAATGCGATCCCGCTCACGCCGCCAACGCAGGAGAGGGTAACGGCCTCGACCAGGAACTGCAGCATGACCTCCCGCGCCCTGGCTCCGATCGACATGCGGATGCC